>NZ_JAILWL010000138.1 GCF_025698965.1 Roseibium sp. | reverse complement strand
GTCGATGTTCTGTAACCGGTTCTCAAAAGCTCGCGGAGGTGCTGATGACCCGTATACCTGTTCCCAAAGACAGTGAATTGGACGACCGCACTCTGGCGTTCATAGGCAAATTGCCGGATCTCAACATGGTGCGCATGCTTGCGCGCACAGGAATCGCGCCGGAGATCTATCAAAGCGTCTCGGCCATTTTCAAGGATGACTGGTTTCCGGCACTTGATCGTGAAATCATGCTCTTTCGCACGGCCTATGCCAACAGGTCGCCTTATGAAATAGGGTTTCACAAGGCGGTATATTCGTTTCCTGACGGACTGGTCGATACGATTTTATCGGACAATCTGGAAACACTCGACCCCTGGCACCGGCGGCTATGCGAAATGTGCGACGAGATGGCCGGCGACACTGAATTGTCACCCCAATCCGTCGCCGATCTCGTAAAACATTATGGCGATTACAGCCACGCAACCCGTGCGATTTTCGTAATGAGCTGGTTCAACTGGCTGTCTCGTTTTGCCGACAGCACCGGTGTGCCACCGGAATCTGAAGAACAGCTTGCCGGGGTGAAAAGCCCGACGACCTGACGTCGGCTCAAATGGTCGCTTTCAGGGCGACTTCATGAAACACGGCTCCGAAATGGCAGATTGCCGCTGCCAGTACGAAGGCATGCCAGATCGCGTTTTGAAAAGGCAGCCGCTTCCATGCGTAAAATAATGTGCCGATCGTGTAGAGCAATCCACCGGCAAGGATCATGTAAAAGCCGAACGTCGACGCTTTTTCGATCAGCGGTTTGGCCGCAAACACAACAACCCAGCCGAGGCCGAGATAGAGCGGGACGGACAGTCGTTCCAGGCCTTTGAGGTGTGCCAGTTTCAAAATTGCGCCGGTCAGCGCACCCGTCCAGACAACGGCAAGCAGTATGCCACCGGTCCAGCCGCCGACAATGATGGACGCAAGCGGAGTGTAAGTCCCAGCAATCATTAAGAATATTGCTGCGTGATCCAGCCTCCGAAGGATTCCGGATTTGTGGTCTTTGGCGAACATGTTGTAGAGCGCCGAGCAAATCAGCATTGTCATCAGGCAGGCCGCATAGATCATTACGCTGATCTGACGGGCAGGGTCGTGAATGTTCCAGATTGTTACCGCCAGCACGATGGTTGCGGTCAGGCCAAGGCAAATTCCTATCACGTGGATTGCGCCATCGGCGATGAATTCTGCCAGGGTCTGAGATCTGATCATCGGCACTCCTTTAATCGTTCATCGAAAGTGTGACACGCGTGTCGGTACGATGCGAGTCACGAATTGGTTGGTATGCGGATTGGCGAAGAACAACAGGCAAGAAAATAACCCGCCTTTGATATGCATATTTGCAGATTATCCTAAAGTTGTAGTCGCACGTCAGCGTTTTCACGGATCTTGCTGGAGTCAGGCAAAGTTGCTTTAAAGGTCCCCTTGGAGTTTTTCGCCCGATTTACGTCCTTCAGCCTGGAATTCCTTCATGAGCAACTATCTTTTCGACACTCTGACTGCGTTCGTTCCTGATCTGGATAAAGTTTTCCTGAAGACGCCGGATGAATTTGCTTTGAGCTATCGGGATATGTTTGCCCGGTCTGCACAATATGCCGGGGCATTGCAGAAGATCGGGATCAAACCGGGGGACAGGGTTGCTGTTCAGGTGGAAAAGACACCCGAAGCCCTGATGCTCTACTTCGCCACTCTCCGGGCAGGAGCCGTTTTTGTTCCGTTGAACCCAGCCTACACAGTTGCCGAAATTACGACCTTCATCGGGGACGCGGAACCAGCCGTTTTCGTATGCGATCCCTCTCGGGCTGACGCGCTTGCCGGAGCAGCCCAAAAAGAAGGTGCGAAGCTTCATACTTTGGATGGAGCTGGTGAGGGAAGTCTGAGTGCCGCGGCTGACCAAATGCCGACCGAGTATGAGAACCGGCCTAGAGAAGCCGATGACCTCGCTGCGATCCTTTATACTTCAGGAACAACCGGTCGATCCAAAGGGGCAATGCTCAGCCACGAAAACCTCGCTTCGAATGCGCAGACAACATCAAAATACTGGCGGTTTACGGAAGACGATGTTCTTTTGCACGTCCTGCCTATTTTTCATGCGCACGGACTGTTCGTAGCCACCCATTCGCTCATGATTGCCGGCGGATCGCTCTTGTTTCTTGGCAAGTTTGACCTTGAACATGTGATTGAGCAATTGCCGACCGCCACAGCAATGATGGGTGTGCCGACCTTCTACACCCGGATGCTCGCAGATGAGAGATTCACGAAAACGCTGGCAGCCCATATGCGCGTGTTTATTTCCGGATCTGCACCACTTTCCGCCGAAGTCCATAATGCGTTTTCGGACCGGACAGGGCAGGCCATTCTTGAACGCTACGGCATGACCGAAACCAGCATGATAACCTCAAACCCCTACGAAGGTGAGCGTCGCCCCGGAACAGTTGGATTTCCATTACCCGGCGTCGGGGTACGCATTGTGGATGAAAGAACTGGGCGCGAAGTGCCTCAGGGCGGCGTCGGCATTGTCGAAGTCAAGGGCCCGAATGTCTTTCAGGGATACTGGCGTATGTTTGAAAAGACCGCGCAGGAGTTTCGCACCGATGGCTATTTCATCACCGGGGATATGGCCCGCGTCGATGAGGATGGTTACATATCCATTGTCGGACGGGCGAAGGATCTGATCATTTCCGGTGGGTTCAACGTTTATCCTGCAGAGGTTGAAGCAGTTCTCGACAACTTGCCGGAAATTGCGGAAAGCGCGGTAATTGGCACGCCGCACCCGGATTTTGGTGAAGGGGTTGTTGCCGTTATCGCCCTGAAACCGGGACTGTCTTTGAATGAGGACACGATCTTCTCAGCACTGCGGGATCGGCTCGCAAAGTTCAAACAACCCAAAAAACTGCATGTCGTAGAAGCCCTGCCGCGAAATACGATGGGCAAGATCCAGAAGAAGACTTTGAGAGACCGATACTGGAACGAGTTTTCCTGACCGGTTCGGATATCGGTTCGCTATTTCGATGCCGGAGTGTCGTGTTCGAGCGCGACAAGGCAATATGCCAGACAGAGTGCTAAGAGGACCGCCATTATCCAGAAAATGGATGCAAAACCAGCACCCATAGCCAGAAGAACGCTGCCCATCGTTACTCCAAGCGTACCTCCGAGAAGGCGCGCAGTAATGATAAGACCGCTGACTTCACCCTGTTTTTCGACGGGTACCGCGTTCACGGTGATGCGACCTGTTGGAACCATCGAATAGGGGATTGCAGCTCCCCAGAGCAACAGGAAGGGAGCTATCGCCCAATAATTATTGAAGATAGTGGCCCCCCCGATCAAGGCACAGGCAATCGCCACCAGCCCCAGGGAAATGAGAACCGGACGCCGGGAGCCGACCTTGTCGGCAAGTTTGCCGGAGGGGGCTGCCAGGAACGGGAACGGCAACACAGCGATGGCTGTGCCGATGCCGGCCCAAAGTGCTGAATACGACAATTCAAGCTGCAGAAAATGGGGCACGAAGATCGCCACGACGATCTTGCTCATTTGCGTGAGAAGGATAACAAGTGCGCTTGCGTGAAAGGGCTTCAGCTTGAACAACCGGACGTCGATCAAGGGTTTGCTCAGTTTGCCTTCAAAGCCGACAAAAGCGACCAGTCCGACGACACCAAGGATGAGAGAGCCTATAATATAAGGCGACACCCAACCGAAATCGGGGCCTTCCATGAGGCCAAAAATCAACGCAGTCATGCCGACGAGCAGAAGGATGAGGCCGATCCGGTCGATCACCGGACGTGGAATATCCTTTTCCGGCTTCTTCCAGAGAGCGCAAGCCAGAATACCACCGGCAACCACAATAGGAATATTGACCCAGAACACCCATCTCCAGGACAGGAAGTCGGTCAGAATTCCGCCGAGCATGGGGCCGAGCGCGAGAAAGACTGTTGCCATCCCGGCAAGTATTCCGATCGCTTTACCGCGTTCATTTTCTTCAAAGGTGAGCGTCGCGGCGGCCAGCGTCATGGGGAACATGATGGCCGCGCAAATCCCCTGTACAACGCGCATCGAGATGAGCATTGCAGAGCCATCGGCAAATCCGGCCAGCAGGCTGGCGATTGCAAAAATTGTACAGCTGACGATCATGGCCGGTCTCAGGCCAAACAGGTCGATAGCCTTGCCACCGATTGCGGCAAAGCAGGTAAAAGCGAGCATGTAGGAGTTGATGACCCAATGTGCGGTTGTCGCCGACAGTCCCATTTCGTGCCGAATGGTCGGCAGGGCGACACCGAGGATGGTCTCGTCCAGCATGACCAAGCCACCAAGGCCGCCAACTGCGAGAACGAGACCACGTTTCCGATCCTTCTCAGGAAGTGCCAGCATCAGAATTCACCCCTCACTCCGCCCAGGTGCATCAAAAGACAGCATAGGGCAGCTTAAAGGCAAAGTCCCAGCTTTTTCTGAAGTTTAGAGCTCTTCGTGGTCAGGTTGGCCTATTAGGTTTGATGTCCGGCATGGAGATCTGTAGCGCCGTCTTAGCCTCTTTTTTGGAATGATCGCGCCGTCAGTCATAGGAGGCCTGATCACCGAACGACAGCGTGGAAAGCGCTCCATCCGTCTGCCTGCTCCAGGACGAAAGAGCATTGGCGAGGCGGGCTGAAGGGCTGTCGGACGGGTCCGAGGCGCGTCTGACACACCACCAGTCGAGCGACACGCCTTCTTCGCTGATTGGCCGCGCGACAAGTGTTCCGTCTGCAAGTTCCGGTTCTATGGCCCATTTGCTGAAAAGGGCGACGCCAAAGCTGGCTCGAACAAGATCGATAACAGCCTCTGGTGTCGGCATCGGAGTGAGGCGCCGAAAGGGAACCGTTGGTTCTCCAAGCAGCGTGGTCCAGTCAAAACCGGGTTCGGCGGTAAGCGGGTAGGTGAAAAAGCGCTCGTCTCCCATGTTCAGACTGTTGACTATGGGTTCGTTTGCCAGTGGATGGCTTTTTGAAAGAACAGCCATAATCGGGTGGGAACCCAGCTTTATGGACCGGAATTTCGACAGCACCGGTTCGCGTCCGAATATCAGAGACACATCGACGGAACCATCCAGAAGTGCGGCGAGGGGATGCGCTGTTGCACGGCCGGAAAGGTCGACGGTCAATCCTGCATCCTTTGCTTCAAGATAGTTAAGAAACGCGGGGAACCAGTGGTAACGGCTATAGGTTGCCTGCCCGAGCCGGACGAGAACACGCTCCTCTCGGGCGGAGGCTTCCAGTTCCTGTTCCAGCCGAAAAAGTTCTGCCAGAAACGTTTCCCCCAATCGCCGCAGGCGTTCACCCACCGGTGTCAGTTCCAGACCGGAATCGGTTCGATGAACCAGCGACAACCCGATTCTGCGTTCGGCTTCGCGCAGACGATGGGAGGCTGCAGATTGAGTAACCCCAAGGCGCAGCGCGGAGGCGGTCATGCTGCCGGTCTCGGCGAGCGCTGAAAGAAGAGTCAGGTGATGTATTGCGAGTCTCGGTATCATATGTCCCATGAAATCATTTCATGAAGAGAATGAAAACTAAGAATTTTATTTATTCGACTGAAAGCGGTATCGACCGGTTATGTCGATCAAATCTCTCTCAAATTTCAATTTAGGGTCTTCCGGCGCAACGTTGGTTATTGCGACATGTGCCATCTTCTTCGGGCTTGTACCGGCATTCGTGCGTGAGTTGCAGGGGCTTGGAACCGGACCCGCAACGATTGCGCTTTACCGCTACGGTTTTTCCGCGCTCGTCCTTTTGCCGTTCATTCCGCTTGAAAAGAACAAACGCGGTGGTGCGCTGTTGCTCGCAAGCGCGGGTGCGGTGCTCGGCCTCAGCTTGATTGGATACCTGGAGGCCATCACTGTCGCGCCGGTTGCGGCTGCTGGTGTCGTCTATATGTCCTACCCAGTCTTTGCCTCGCTGTTTGCCTGGTTGTTGTTGAAGCAGGCACCGACTTTCCGCTCCTTCGCTGCGGCCGGTCTTGTTCTCGGGGCGGCTGCGCTGTTGCTGGACCCGGCCACCCTGTCACCAGCCGCGTTATCTGCGTTGCTGTGGGCCATACCAGCCCCCGTCGCATTCGGGTTCCTTGTGGTTGTCCTGAGCGGTCTTGCCGGTGAGCTCAACTCACTGGAAAGGACAGTTTGCGGACTGCTTGGCTCGCTGATCGGCCTTGTTCCGGTTGCGATGTACGAGGGTCAGGGGACACTTCTGCCGGCATCGTCGACAGAATGGGGGTGGGTCCTTTTGATGGGAGTGGTCACGGCACTCGTTCCGCAGGTGCTTTTCAGTTTCGCCTGCCAGAAAGTCGGTCCTGCGCGCACATCGGCTGCCGGCAGCTTTGAATTGCCGACAATGTTCCTTGTCGGCTGGCTGATATTTGGAGAGAGCATCGGCTTCCGTGAAGCGATGTCCGCTGCCATGGTCCTATTTGCGATCCTGGTTGCTCCCACGATAAGCGGCAGTGCTCAAGGGAGGGGAACGATCAAACCTTCCATCAAATATCTCTGAATAAAGAATCTTTAAAAGATTTATCTTGATATCAAGATAAAAAGGCACTATCTCAAAATCGACCGGGCGGTTAAAAGCCCGATACGATTTTGGAGAATATGCCCATGAACGTCCGTAATCCCGATCATCCGGTTCAGGGAGTGTTTGTCGACCGGTGGTCGCCACGCGCTTTCGACGGGTCCGAAATGCCGGAAGCCGATCTGAAGATCATTCTGGAAGCTGCGCGTTGGTCGCCATCGGCATTCAACATTCAGCCGTGGCGCTTTGTCTACGCCCTGCGTGGCGATGCACATTGGCAGACGCTCGTGGACCTGCTTAATCCGTTCAACCTGGACTGGGCGCAACATTCATCGGCGCTGGTCTATCTGTTCTCAGACACGGAAGTAGACGGCAGGAACGGGAAACCCAACCGAGCGAGCGGAACACACTCGTTCGATGCCGGGTCTGCGTGGGCGCACGCAGCTTTGCAGGCAACCGCCCTCGGCTATCACACCCATGCAATGGCGGGAATCCTCAAGGACGAAATACACGATAGGCTGGGCGTGCCGGCACGGTTCAAGCCGGAGATAGCCTTTTCCATCGGCAAGCGGGGTGACGCCTCCCAACTTGATGAAAGCCTCCGGGAGAGGGAAGTACCGAGCACGCGCCTGCCTTTGGACAAGATTGCCTTTGCCGGAACCTGGAGCTGATCGGTTCGAAGCAGAACTCAAGACCGAAAAGGGCTGCGGTTACTTCCGTGACCCTTTTGGTTTTTCCGAAACCGGTTGCAAGAAAAGCAGCTATGCCCTTGTGCCCGGTGACTTGAAAGACCCTGAAAGAAGTCCAGGCGTTAGAGCCATTCCAACCGGCAAGTGGCGGCAGGTTGCAGATATCTCAGTTGCCGCGAGAAACGTACGAGTTGCCCTTTTGTTTGAATTTACTCGATCTCGATAATGAAAGAACGTTCGACCCTGCTGTAGTTGTACCAATGATCCCTTGTGCGATTTGAATTCCACAAAGGCGATTCACGAGGCGGATATCCGAAAGCTCCAATCCAGGCAGTCCCATTTCCGTTGTAGGGGCTGTACTGGTTCCAATTTTGATAGGTTACCGGTTCTCCCGTGACCCAAACCCAACCTCCTTCCGGTTCCTTGGACCCATCTTTCTGATACAGGCCGATAGTCGGCCCGCTGATCCACTTGTTCTCGTAGCGGATCCAGAAACGACTGTCGTTGCGGACGAGGTCGATCACGAATGTTCTCGGCAGGTGACCTTATGGAGACCAGGTGACCGCCGGCTTGCTTGGTCAAACGGTTTATCTCCTCCCAGTCGGCTGACCAGGACAGCACGGCGATGTAAAGTTCGGGCTGGATTAAGCAGAATTCCGTCACCTTCAGCATGTTGACGGTATTTGTTATCGTCGACAGAAACCGGATGGTGACAATACCAGTGCCGCTTGTTGAGTTTGCTAATCATAGACTTCAACCAGAAGCCGCCAGTTCGCTCACGCCCCCACTCCGGTCATTCGATCAACAGGCAATGCAAGCCAGTCATGCACTCGTGTCGGCAGCTGCCTCTGTTGCGGCGGCAGAGGCTTTTCTGGAGAATTTCTCTCTAACCCTTTGAACGGCAACATAGAGAACCGGGATCATCAGAAGGCCGATCGTGCTGTCCAGGATCATGCCCGCAAAGACAGGAAGACCAATTGATACACGGCTGGCTGATCCGGCACCGCTGGCAAAAACCAGCGGCAGAACGCCGACGATGAAACACAGGCCGGTCATGGTCACCGGTCTGAACCGGGTGTGCGCGGCGCTGATGGCCGCATCCACAATGCTCATGCCGTCGGCGCGGCAATTGCGCGAGAATTCGACCAGCATGATCGCTTTCTTGGCCGCAAGACCGATCAACAGCACCATTCCGATCTGAGCATAGATGTTGTTGTTGAGTACCGGGATCAGGTAGAGCGGGATCAACGCGCCGCAGACAGCAAAGACGGCCGACAGCATCACCGAGATTGGCAGCAACCAGCTTTCATACTGCGCAACAAGGCACAGATAGGCAAACAGGAACGCCAGCATCAGGATGTAGACCACGTAGGATCCTGCCTCGATCTCCTGAAGGGACATGCCCGTCCATTCGATGGAATACCCGTCGGGCAAAACCTTTTTGGCAGCCTCTTCAAAGGCCGCGATACCGTCTCCCGTACTGTAACCGATATTTGTCAGTCCCTGGACGGCAGCGGAGCGTTCCAGATTGTATCGCGTAACGCTTTGCGGCCCGACAACGGCCTCGAGGCTGACCAGCGTGCTAAGGGGTATCATGTCGCCGGAGGAGCTTTTCACGTAGATTGTGCTGACATCATCCAGCGTCTGCCGGTACTCGGCCTCGGAAGACAGGATGACCCAGAAGATCTTGCCGTCGAGCAGGAAGTTGTTGACGTAATACGTGCCAAGATTGGCCTGCAGGACGGTGAAAATATCGCTGATATCGACACCGAGAGCTTCCGCCTTGTCGCGGTCGAGATTGATTTGATACTCCGGTGTATTGGCCGAAAGGGAGCTGAACACCTGCAGGAAGACAGGGCTTGTATTGGCAGAGGACAGCACAGCGTTGGTAACGGCCCCCAGATCGACAACACTGGCACCTTTGTCGTCCTGAATCTGTGCCGAGATCCCGCCTGAAATACCGAGCCCGTCTATCGGAGGCAACGGGAAGACAAACGCAATTGCCTCATCAAAGGTTGCCAGCTTTTCATTCAGCGTTTTCAGAATGTTAAACCACTGGGTCTCTGATGTTTTCCGCTCGCTCCACGGTTTGAGGATCGGGATCAGCGTTATGAAATTTGATCCGTTGCCGGCGATGATGCTGAAGCCCGGGACGGAAATCACGTCCTGAACACCTTCCACGTCAAGCATCATCGACGTCATGGCTTTCGAAACGGCTTCTGAACGTTGCAGCGAGGCTCCGTCCGGAAGCTGTACGTTTGCGAACAGGACCCCTTTGTCTTCCAGCGGGATGAACCCGGTCGGCGTTTCCCGGAACATGAAAATCGTTGCAGCGAATGCAGCCACGAGAAGGAGGAGGGAGAGGGCGACGTGACGGACCATCACCTTGACCAGCGCCACGTAGGCATTGCGCACTTTGTCGACAAACAGCGAGAAAAAGCGCAAGGGGCCATGCGGCTTCCTGTCGGAGCGACGCAGCAGCATCGAACACAGGACAGGAGACAGGGTCAGCGCATTCACCGCCGAGAGGCAGAACGCAATGGTGATAGTCAGCGCAAATTGAAGATAGATCTCACCGGTGATGCCGGGAAAGAAACAGACAGGGACAAACACGGCCAGCAGCACGAATGTCGTCGCGACGATCGGGCTCGTCACCTGGCTCATTGCCTTCAGCGTCGCCTCTCGCGGCTCCAGACCGTCCTCATCCATTATCCGCTCGGTATTTTCAATGATGACAATCGCATCATCGACGACGAGCGTGATCGCCAGGATGATCCCGAACAGAGTGATCAGGTTCGCCGAAAAGCCGATCAGGAAGAGGATGGCCATGGTGCCAAGCAGCGAGACCGGAATTGCGATTGCCGGAATGATGACTGCTCGCCAGCTCATCAGGAACAAGAACACGACCAGAACGACAAGGCCGGTGGTGATCGCAAGCGTCGTAAGGATCTCCTCGATGGATGCCTTCACGGCCTTGGTGATGTCGTAGAGGAGCCTGTATTCAACACCGTCGGGAAAACTGGCCTTCATCTTGTCCAGCTCCGCATAGACGCTGTCGGCCACATCAAGCGCATTCGCACCCGGCGATTGATAAATACCGATAGCCGTTGATGGCTTGTTGTTGAGGGCTGAAAATGCCGAATACGAACTCGATCCCAGCTCAACCCGGGCGACGTCCTTCAAACGCACCAACTGTCCCGATGACGATCCCGATACAATGATATTGCCAAACTCTTCCGCCGTTTTCAGAAGCCCCTCGGCCTTGAGCGAAAACTGAAAATCCGTGGGGCCGGCAAATGGAGCACCGCCGATCTGACCGGCGGTTGCCCGGGCATTCTGCGCCTGGATGGCGCTGGAAAGGTCTGTCGCGGTCAGATTGAGCGATGTCATCTGGTCCGGACGCATCCAGACCCGCATGCTGTAATCAAGCGGTCCGAATTGCGACACGCTGCCGACCCCGGGTAGGCGCGAAAGACGGTCCTGCAGGTGAATGGTCGCATAGTTACTGAGATAAATGGCGTCCCGGCTTTCGTCGGGCGAGACCAGATTGACCACCAGAAGCATGTTTGCCGATTGCTTCTTGGTCGAAACACCAAGGGTCTGGACCGAAGACGGCAACAACGGTTCGGCCAGGGCAACCCGGTTTTGAACATTGACGGCGGCAATGTCCGGATCGGTGCCGACTTCAAACGTGATTGTCAGCGTATAGACACCGGCATTCGAACTGGTCGAAGACATGTAGATCATGTTGTCGACGCCATTCACCTGGTCCTCGATCGGTATGGCGACCGTTTGTTCGATCAGTTCGGAATCGGCTCCGGGAAACTGTGCCGAAACCACGATCTGAGGTGGCGTGACGTTCGGATACTCCGAAATCGGAATAAAGACGATTGCAATGATCCCGACCAGCGAGGCAATCAGCGACAGCACAAGAGCAAAATTCGGGCGATCAATAAAAAATTTGGAGAGCATATCCGGGAATCCCGCCTAACTTTTTGCTTCTACAGGCGCGACAGTCATGTCTGGCGAGACCCTTTGCAAGCCTTGCGTGATGACTTGCTGACCTTCCTTCAGGCCAGACTTGACTTCCCAAAGTGCGCCTGACTGGCGACCCAGCACCACGTCCTGCCTCTGCACTTTGTTGTTGGCATCAACGATATAAACATAATGACCCTTGGCATCGAGCTGGATTGCCGATTGCGGAACGGCGGCGACCGTTTTCGGATCTGCGGCCGCAATGGTCACATTCACGAATTGCCCGGGAATGAGAAGGTTTTTCGGATTGTCGAACGTCGCCCGCAACTCGACAGAGTCGCTGTTTGCGTCAACTGTTGTGCCTACATAGGTGACTTTCCCGGCTGAGGAATATTTGGTTCCGTCCGCGAGCGTCAGATTTACCGTGAGCGTGGCACTGTCATTCCCGATCAGTCCGGCTTCCCTGTCGGCGATCAGATCCCTCTCGCCCATGTAAAACGACACGTAAATCGGGTCGACGCTTGTTACGGTTGCCAGAGTGCCGGTGTTGGAATCCACCAGATTGCCGACATTGATATTGGTCTTGCTGATCGTGCCGTCGATCGGACTGTAAATGTCCGTGTAACCGAGATTGATCTCTGCGGTGTCCAGATTGGCTTGCGCTCCGTCAACATTTGCCTGATCGGTCGCGGTCGTTGCCTTGGCGCTGTCGTAAACGGCCTGGGATACATCGCCCTTTGCGAGCAATTGCCGCTGGCGTTCCAGCTCGATCTCGGAATTTGACAGTGCCGCCTTGGCACCTTCCAGGCTTGCTTTGGCCTGATCGACACTTGCCTGGTAGAGATCCTTCTCGATTTCGTAGAGCAGGTCGCCTTTCTTGACGGTTCCGCCTTCGTCAAAATTGCGCTTGGTCAGATAGCCTTCAACGCGCGCCTCAATGTCGACGGTGCTGACCGCTTCAACGCGCCCGACATAGCGGGAGGCGTTTGTGGCTGAAATTGTCGAAACTTTGGCAACGGTTACGCTTTGCGGCTGCGCCGTGGAGTCCTGAGCGTGAGCGGCAAATCCGGTCAAAATTGCGGTTGCCAGTCCTAGAAACACCTTTTTCGATGTCATATCCCCTCCGGCCAATCAAATATTCTCAAGCAATAAAGACCTGCATCATAACCGGGATTCGGCACGAAGCGACTGATTTCAGAACAATTTATGATTTCGGCCGGGCTTTCATACATCTTGTGACTGTTGAAAGGCAGGCTGCGGCAAAGCGCACGGCGCTGAAAACCGGATTGCGGTGTATGATTTCGGTGTAATTGCACCAATAGGAGGCTGATATGAGCCAGTCTGACATGCTTCCTGACGAAAGTCTCCTGAATGAATATCGTGCACCGGGTGATTTCCTGGACACGTTTTCGGTGTCCTTGAAGGGGCGGCCGGACCTGCAGGAGGCCGATATTCGCGTTCTGGCGGACCATATTCTCAACGCGGATATCGGCTGGATGAATGCTCTGCTTTCGGCACGCGACCGGATAGCCAGGCCATTTGGTCTGAAGACGACCGGTGATCTGGCTCTGGAACAATCCGGCACGCCCCTAAGCTCCAGGGAGCCAGGGGACCGGATCGGTTTTTTCAAGATCTACAATGTTGAAGACGACGAACTCATCCTGGGAGAGGATGATTGGCATCAGGATTTTCGTTTGGCCATCACCCGCAGAAACGATAGTTCACCTCGGGTATTCGCATCGACCTGCTGCAAGCGGCACAACTTCTTCGGTTATGCCTATCTTGCGTTGATCTTGCCGTTCCACAAGAAGATTGCGGCGACGGTTCTGGACGCCGCAAGGGCGCGGAAACTGAGAGCAGCCTGACGGGTTTTTCCAAGCGTGAATTCAGGCTTCCAGGTGCCCGGTCTTGCGCCAGACGCGCGCCCCTTGAGTCGATTTGATTGTCTGCCGGCTTTCCGGTGGCAGGCGAAGCCAGGTTCCCTGATCGTATCGGCCTTCCCGATCCT
>NZ_JAILWL010000137.1 GCF_025698965.1 Roseibium sp. | reverse complement strand
TTTCTCCTCCGATGCCGGGATTTGGATGACGAAGACTGTCTGCAATCGGAGGGAACTTCAAGAGTTTGTTGCCCAGGTGAAACAGTTTGTTGCCGTTTTCGGCTGGAAAAATCGCTTGCCGATGGCCTAAAACCGACGGGGGCCCAAATCGCTGGGCAGGTTTGGAATTACAAGGAGCTCAGCGTGGAAGATCTCAGCCTACTCTCAATTGGCCTGCTGGCCCTTGCCCTTCTGGCGACAGGCGTTGTGGCTGGAATTATCGCGGGTCTTCTGGGAGTTGGTGGCGGGATCGTCATCGTGCCGGTGCTCTATTACATGTTCACCGCACTCAATATCGATCAGAACGTGTTGATGCATGTCGCTGTCGGAACTTCTCTTGCGACCATTCTTGCCACCGGATCATCCTCGACACTGGCGCATTACAAACGCGGCAGCGTCGATATGGATCTCCTGAAACGCTGGTGGTGGGCAATTGCACTCGGTGTGGTCGTCGGAGCGACCCTGGCCGGCAACATTTCCGGCGGCGCGTTGACCCTTGTCTTCGGCATTGTCGCACTGGCGGTTTCGGCGAACATGATGTTCCGCAAGGATGGGTCCCATCTGGCCGACAAGCTGCCCGGGTCGCCGATAAAGGAACTGCTCGGATTTCTGATCGGGGGAATTTCGGTGATGATGGGCATTGGCGGAGGAACGCTTGGCGTGCCCACGCTGACGCTCTTCAATTATCCGATCCGCAAGGCCGTTGGAACTGCCGCGGCGATCGGTCTGATCATCGCAGTGCCAGGTACATTGCTGTCGCTTTATTTCGGACTTGATGTCGACGGTCGGCCGCCATTCTCGCTTGGATATGTCAATCTGATCGGTTTTATCCTGATCATCCCTGCATCCACATATTCTGCACCGCTCGGGGCCAAGATAGCCCACTCGATCGACCCTTCCAAACTGAAGCTGATCTTCGCTTTGTTTCTCGGGTTTACGGGGCTGCGCATGATCTATGATGTCGCCGGTCTGTACTTTTAGCAGCGTCGCTGATGGGTGAATCAAAAGGTTTTATTGGTCCTTGGGGGCATTATCGGGGATAGTGGCTTTCTTTTCCGGGCAGATTTCTGTCCTCGAACCCTTGGAAAATCATGCTGGACAAAAATGTCTCCCTCAGCCTGAAGGGCTGTGCGCAAGGCGTCTTGATGTGCGTTCCGGTACTGCCGGGAGTGATTGCGCTCGGAGCGGTTTTTGGAACCGTGGCTGCGCAAAAAGGACTGACCTTTCTTGAAACGGTCCTGATGAATTCGCTGGTTTTTGCTGGAGCCAGTCAGTTTGTTGCCATGGAAATTTATAACGAGCCGCTGAACTGGGGCATCTTGATCGCGATGGTCGGGGTAACGGGCGCGGTCAACATGCGCATGCTCCTGATCGGTGCCAGCCTCAGGCCCTGGCTTGGTCCGGTGCCCGGTTATCAGACCTATCCGGCTCTTTTCTTTCTGACTGATCTCAACTGGCTTCTGGCTCTTTCGCAATACAACAAAGGCATGCGGGACTGGGGGATCTATCTCGGCAGCGGCGTCTTCGTATGGGCGGTCTGGTCGGTTTCGGTCATTCCGGGCTATTTTGCCGGAAGTCTGATTTCCGACCCGAAAACCTTCGGCCTGGATGTTGTACTGCCAGCGTTCTTCGCAGCCCTGCTCGTCCCCCTCTGGAAAGGCAAACGCCAGACGGTCAGCTGGTTGGTCGCAGGTGGTGTTGCCACGGTGACGTGGCTCCTCGTCGGTGGTTATTGGAGTATTTTCACAGGTGCCATCGCCGGCGCAATCGCCGGAGCTTATCTCGATGATTGACGGAGCTTTTTCGGCCGACAGCATGTTTTTATTCGTCGTGCTCGGCATGACCGCCGTGACCTATGCGCTCAGAGCCGGAGGCTACTGGGTCATGGGTCGCGTACCCATCACGCCGAAGATGCGCCGGGGACTGGAAGCGCTGCCGGGCGCGATCATAGTCTCGACCATTCTGCCGATCATTCTTCAAGGGGGTCTGGCCGTGGGGCTCTGCCTCATCGTGGCAGCCGCAGCGCAGATCAGGCTGAAAAAGGAATATATTGCTGTCTTTTTTGCCGCTGCCGCGGCAGCCGGCCTCAGAGTGGTGGGGCTTTAGTCCGACTATTGCAGTCTGTCTTATGAAGCTATGTCAGAGGTCGAATTCAGATGGGCCTGTGCATTGTGCAATGTCTGCTCCCTGTTGCCTCCGGCATCGATTTCGGTCCACGTCATTTTGCCCAGTTCGTAACCAAGCTGCGCGTCGACGACATCCACGGTTGCGTCTGAAGCGTCTCCCGCCCGTGCAGCGACGCGTTCCTTGAGCGTCTCGGCCGGTGCTGAAAGCCAAAGTCCGGAAAAATCCGCTTCCACTCTGCTGGCAATGTTCGCGATTTTTATTCGCTCGCTTTCCGCCGCAAAGACTGCGTCGAACACTGCCGAATGCCCTGCGGCCAGAACGTTCTGGATCATGTCGTCTAGTGCCTGATAGACCCTTGTCGACGCTTCCAGCGTGTAGGCCTCCGGTGGAGCTTTTTCCGCCTCGGCAATATCCAGCAGTCGCTTTCGCATGACGTCGGTGCGCAGGACGCGCGCGCCCGGTGCGCGTCCGGCATCCGGCGCCAAAGAATAGGCAAGGGTGGTTTTGCCTGTACCTGAAAGTCCGCCGATTGCCAGCAGTTGAGGTGTTGAGGGTTCCAGAAAGGCGATCGCGTATCGAAAATAGGTTTTGGCCTGCTCCTGGTGGGCAAGCCGCAGGGCCGGATCGGTTTGCGCAAGAGCAGTGCTTGCGGCGATTTTGGATCGGATGGCGGCGCGCATCATGAGATAGAAGGGCAGCGCCGCCAAACCTTCGGCATGATCATCAAGCTGGCTCTGATCAAGATAGCGGTTGAAGACCCGGTTTGCGGATCTTCGCTGCCCCCGTTCCCAAAGATCCATCAGCAGAAAGGCAAGATCGTAAAGAACGTCACCTGTTGCAATGGCGTCGGAAAACTCGACGGCGTCAAACAGGACAGGTCTGTTTTCGATCATGACGATGTTGCGCAAATGCGCATCTCCATGACACCTCCGTACCAGTCCGCGTTTCCCACGGCTGAGGATCAGGTCACGAAGAAACTGCAAAACGGTACGGGAAAGTTCCGTAAGGTGCCGCACGTCATCGGCTGGAAAGAGTTCGGGATGCTCGTGAAAGGCCTCGTCATTTTGTTCCACATAAGAAGCCAGTTCTTCAAAGAACCCCTGACCGCTGCGCACGGGCGCCTCGTCATGCGCTGCCACCATCATTTCGGCCAGTTGCTCAGACAAGTTGTCTTCGAATTGCTTTTCCGCAGCGAGCGTGTCCAGTTCGTTCCGATGATCGAAACGGTTCATTTCGACCACCCACTCTACCGGTTCTCCGGATCCTGAAAGCGCCAAATGCCCGTCGCTTTCCAGTGTAACCGGCAAGGCTCTTCGGTAAATTTGAGGCGCGTTTGACTTGTTGAAGGTGATCTCGGCGTTACAGGCTTCCGCACGAAGTGCCAAAGTGGAATAATCCAGAAAAGGATAGCGGATTGACCGCTTGACCTTGAAGGCCTTGCTGCCCACCAGGAAAATGACATTGGCGTGGGTGCTTATCTGTTCGACTTCGGGACGGGCGGGGTCGTCGGAAGGCAGGCCTTTCAAAAACTCGAAAACGTCATTCTGCGTTGGGGCGTGGTTCATGTCTCGTCCTTTTACTGACGTCTTTTCGAGTTTGCCTCAATGGCATGTAAGCCGGATTGATCCTGCTCAATGAGCAGTGTCAGCGATGTGGCACAGATTAGGTGAATTGTCAGCAAAGGAGGGCTCCATGAGCGACTTTCCGGTTTTAAAGAAGATCAGGTTAAACCTGGCGCGGACCAAGGAGTATCCGCAAGGCTCAGCGAGGCATGGATACGAGTTTACGGCACCGCTCGACGACACCGGTCATATTGACGCCGGCCTTTGGAAAAAGACCAGGGATCAATGCCGTGTGCGCAGATTCTGGGGCAGCGAGGAAGAGGAAGTTGGTCATCTGATTCATCGTCCGGGCGGCTCCTGGGCCTTTCACTATGACATTGACGGCGATGATGACGACGAAGCCGGATATCGCTTTGGTGCCCATGCCTTCAGCCCTGGGGAATACGTATCAATCAAGGATGAAGACGGCGAATTGCACACATTCCAGGTGGTGACCGTTCAGTCTGTGTGACGTCGGAATGCTTGGGAAGCGGAATTGAACGCGTGGAAACCCGCGTTTTTCTGTCTGTGACCCGGTTGTTTGGATGAGTTTCTTCCAAAATGGAATGAAGTCATTGCAAATTAATCTGGTTTCAGGTTCTGCCCCGCTGTTCTTTCATACGCTATAGAATGAACAGTGGAATTGTTAAGATCAGGAAGCGGGACATGGACCAGAAAACCGGCGGTGAATTGTTGGTGGAGGCACTGGAACGCCATGGCGCGGACCGCGTCTTTTGCGTGCCGGGGGAAAGCTACCTTGCGGTTCTGGATGCGTTGCATGATGCTTCCATTCCCATAACCGTTTGCCGTCAGGAAGGCGGTGCTGCCATGATGGCCGATGCCCATGGCAAGCTGACGGGCAAACCGGGGATCTGCATGGTGACACGAGGCCCCGGGGCCACCAACGCCTCCGCCGGTGTTCATGTGGCGGCGCAGGATTCCACACCCATGATCCTCTTCATCGGCCAGATCGAGCGCGCCATGCGCGAGCGGGAAGCCTTCCAGGAGGTCGATTACCGACAGATGTTTGGCGGCATTGCCAAATGGGTGGCCGAGATCGACCAGGCCGACCGGGTTCCGGAGTTCATTTCAAGAGCTTATCACGTGGCGACCTCCGGGCGTCCGGGACCGGTTGTTCTGGCCCTTCCGGAAGACATGCTGGTGGAAAGCGCCTCCGTATCTCAGCCTCCGGCCTGGCAACAGTTGGAGACCCATCCCGGTCTCACCCAGATGGCGGACCTGCAAAAACGCCTTTGGTCTGCCGAGCGACCGATTGCCATACTGGGCGGCAGCCGCTGGTCTGAAGATGCGGTTGCGGCCTTTACCCGCTTTGCCGAGCGTTTCGACCTGCCGGTCGCCTGTTCTTTCCGCCGGCAGATGCTGTTCGACAACCTTCATACAAATTATGCAGGCGACGTCGGGATAGGAATCAATCCGAAACTGCTGGAGCGGATCAAGGCTTCCGATCTTGTTCTGCTGGTCGGCGGAAGACTGTCCGAGATGCCGAGCCAGTCCTATTCGCTCCTGGATATTCCGACACCGCAGCAGCAGCTTGTGCATATTCACGCAGACGCTGAGGAACTTGGTCGTGTTTACCGTCCTGCATTGGCCATCCATGCAAGTCCGACGGCTTTCTGCAAGGCAGCCGAGGGCCTGCAGCCACCGAATGAAATAAAGGGTGCTGGTGAAGCTGAAAGGGCGCATCGGGACTATCTGGACTGGTCCGGTGCCCGTCCTGAAATTCCAGGTGCCCTGCAGATGTCCGGGGTCATGGACTGGCTTGAGGACAACCTGCCGGAAGATGCGATCTGCACCAATGGCGCCGGCAATTACGCAACCTGGCTGCATCGTTTTCACCGGTTCCGCCGTTACGGAACGCAAGCGGCTCCGACTTCGGGGTCCATGGGTTATGGATTGCCGGCTGCGGTTGCGGCAAAACTTGCGTTTCCGGATCGTGAAGTCGTGTGTTTTGCCGGTGACGGCTGCCTGCAGATGACCATGCAGGAATTCGGAACCGCGTGCCAGGATCATGCCAATATCATTGTTCTGGCAATTGACAATGGCATGTACGGCACGATCCGAATGCACCAGGAGCGCACCTATCCGGGACGACCGTCTGCAACAAAACTCGTCAATCCCGATTTCACCGCGCTTGCCCGCAGCTATGGCGCGTTTGGGGAAACTGTCGAGACAACGGAAGAATTCGGCCCGGCTTTCGAACGTGCCCGGGCATCCGGGTTGCCGGCAATCCTCCACCTGAAGCTGGACCCCGAAGCAATTACGCCAGCCAGGTCCCTGAGTGAGATCCGAGCGGCAGCGGAGGCGAAGCATCCTTAGCAATATCCGTTGAGCAAAGTGTCCTCGAAAAGGGCGGCAGTCAGTTCCTGCGATCCAGCAATGGCGTCTCGTCCCGGCGCAGGGTCAAAACCTCGACGCCCTTTTTCGTTACCGCGACCGTGTGTTCGAATTGAGCGGAGAGTTTCCGATCATTTGTCACGACCATCCAGCCGTCGCTTTCTGTCGAGACCTTGCGGGTCCCCTGATTGATCATCGGTTCGATCGTGAAGACCATGCCCTCGCGCAGCTTCATTCCGGTTCCCCGCCGCCCGAAATTCAGCACTTGCGGTTCTTCGTGCATTTCGCGGCCAATACCATGCCCGCAATATTCCCGCACGACGGTGCAGCCATTCTTCTTCGCGTGCCTTTCGATCGCGAAGCCGATGTCCCCCAGACGAGCACCCGGCCGCACCTGGCTGATTCCCTTCCACATCGCCTTTTGTGCGACCCGCACGAGCCGTCTGGCGGCGGGCGTGGCATTGCCAATCACATAGGTTTTGCTTGAATCGGCGATGTAACCATCTTTCTCCAGCGTGATGTCGAGGTTGATGATGTCGCCGTCGCAAATGATTTCGTGCCGATTGGGAACACCGTGACAGACAACATGATTGATCGAGCAGTTCAGGACATATTCGAAACCGTATTGACCTTTGCTTGCCGGGCGGGCGCTAAGGTCTTTGGTGATGAAACGGTCAACAAGGTCATTGACCTCCAGGGTCGACATTCCAGCAAGATCTTGCTGATCCAGCATTTCGAAGACGGATGCCAGAAGTCGACCCGATTTGCGAAGGAGTGCCAGTTCGTCCGGTGTCTTGACCATGTCAGGCGACTGCTGCATCCGAGGAGGGCAGATTGGCCGCCTTCAGCTGCATCTTTACGATATCTGTGAAAGACATGGTTGGATTGGACTCGGCCAGCATGCCGATTTTCATCCAGAACTCGGCCTGCGCATTAATCGACCGGCACATGACCGAGCTGGCCCGACGAACTTCTTCATGAAGGTCCTCATCGATCTTGACGATACCCATGGACGTCTCCCATAACTGAATGAATATACGAATCATATATGTTTCGTATATCCGATTCAATCCAAATTCGGAACTTTCCGGGAAACGCTCGAGCTAGTCGCTTCTCAGTTTGCTTTCATCGATGCTGAGAGACACGACAAGCCCAATCACTGAGACGACCAGCGCGAACCAGAAGGCCGCGTGTAGCCCTGCTGCAAAGGATTGCTGCACAGCCTTTGAAATTGTTTCCGCTTCGCTGCTGCTGACCCGGCCGAGGATGGCCTTGATCGCCGGATCTTCCAGTGTTCCGGCCGCCAGAAGACGTGCATCGGCCGCAGGAAGAGAAAGTTTGGCAGCGGCAAGTGTGCTTGTGACTTTGGCGACGGCCGCGGAAAACATCAGTGCTGTAGCGGACGCGATGCCGATTGCACCCAACCCAAGGTGAAACATGAACGAGAGGCCGCCTGCGAGGCCGGCACGCTTTGCACCGACCGCATCAACCGCGGCGGTGCCAGCCGGCCCGAATGCAAGACCGCCACCAAGCGCTACCAGGATCATGAAGGGAACAAGTCCCACGTAGCCCCAGGTTTCGTCGATGAAAAGCATCAGGATACAGCTCACAACGAGAAGGGCGTGCCCGGCGGCCAACAGTTTGCGCGGGCCGACGGTATTATAAAATTTGCCGACAGCCAGGTTCATGGCCGCAACGGTGATTGCAAGCGGCAGCATGCCGATGGCGCTCCAGAAAACGGACCAGCCGAAAACTTTCTGCATGTATTGTGGCAGGTACAATAGGCAGAGAAACAGAACGATGGCGGGCAAACCATTGAGGGCCAGGGTTCTGACGAATTGGTGATTGCGCATCATCGGCAAGGGCACCATGGGATCCTTGACCTTGCTTTCGATCAGCGGAAACAGTGCGAAGAAGACGATTGCACCGCCAAAGAGCACTATCGTGATCGGGCTGATCCAGCCGTAATCCGCGCCAACATCCAATCCGAACAGCAGGCAGAATACGGCGATGGCCAATATAGCCATGCCGAGGAGGTCCACTTTTTCATCGCTGGCATGCTCCGTTTCCCGAGCGACCAGGCGATACATCAGCACCGCCGAAACTACGGCAAAAACAGCGTTGAATATGAAGAATCCACGCCAATCCCCCAACCCCGCAAGCGTACCTGCAATGAAAGGTGCCAGCACGTTGCCGCTCGCAACTGCCCCCAAAAGGATGCCGATGGCCGTACCGCGCTCATCTTCGTCCACTGAGGTCGCAGCCAGCGCAACCAGGCAAGGCCAGATAAAAGACGTTCCGATGCCTTGCAAGGCTCTGGAGACGATCAGGAAGGTTATGTTTGGGGACAGGATGCAGCCAATGGAGGCGACGCCGAAAATGGCAAGTCCGTAAAGGACATACTGACGATGACCGAAAAGGTCGCCAAGTCGTCCTCCTGCAACCAGGCACATGGAGAAGGTCAGGGCATAGGCATTAAGGACCCATTGGGTTGTCGTGATGTCTACGGAAAACTCGCGTTCGATCGGGGTCACCAGCAGCATCGCCCCTGTGAAATCAGTGCCGATGACAAATGCGGTGATTGAAATCGCTGTGAGAACCCGTTTCGCCTTACCGTCCATTCGCCCCTCCTGTTACGGATGTCAGGGTAGCCTAAGGCAGATTCCAACGTCAGAACAACAGGGAAAAGAAGTTTAATCTAAAAGGTTTAGGCGTTGACCTCCTCTTCCGGTAATCCGGCAACAGGAAGAGTTACGAGTGCGATGCCCGGATCTTCCGGTGAGGTTCCGATGGTGAAGCCCAGCGCCTGGCACATGGAAATCATCGAAGTGTTTTCCTTTAAGACCTCTCCTTTGATGACCTCTATGCCATCGGCTTTGGCATACCGGATGATGAGTTTCATCAGGGCCCAACCCAGACCTGTTCCCTTGAGATCGGAGCGGACCATGACAGCATACTCACCGGTTTGATGGTCCGGATCCGCACGACACCGATCAGACTGCCGTCTTTCGGGTCTTCGGCAGCAAAGGCGATGGCCCTTGCATAGTCGAGTTGTGTCAGTCGGGCGAGAAACCGGTGACTGAAGTCCCGGACGGGCGCAAAGAAGCGCAGCCTCAAGTCTTCCGGCGTGATGGCTTCAAAGAATGTTTTGAACAGATCTTCATCTTCCGGCCGCACGGGGCGCACGAAGACTTCCTGGCCGCTTTTCAAAGTCAGTGTCTGTTCCCATTCCTGCGGGTAGGGTGTGATGGCAAGGCGTGAACCACCGGTTCGGCCCGGTCGTTTTTCGGGGTGACACAATGTCATTCGGGCGTCGAGCCCGATCAATCCGGAGGGTAGTGCAACAATTGGATTGATATCGAGTTCCAGGATTTCCGGAATGTCGATGGTTATCTGTGAAAGTTTGACCAGGGCTTCGGCGATGGCGTTCTTGTCGAGACGAGGACGTGACGGGCCACCATCCAGCAACCTGGATATGCGTGTGCGCCTGATCTGAGCTTCGGCCAGGTTGAGATCGAGCGGTGGCAGTTCCAGAGCGAAGTCATCGCTTTCTTCAATCGATGTTCCACCATGACCGAAAACGAGAACCGGCCCGAAATCCGGCGTGTCTGCCAGTCCCATGTAAAGTTCCAACCCGTGCCGGTCTTCCAACATGGGGTGAATGGAAATCCCCGTAATTCTGGCCTCCGGATAGTTGGTTCGGGTATTTGCAATCAGTTCTTCAGCAGCAATGCGGACAGCGTCCGGGTTTTCAAGCCCCAGTCGCACCCCGTCGATTTGGGATTTGAAAGGAAGGTCCGGTGAAACCAGTTTGGCGACGCAGTGCTTTGAGCTTTCAAAGAAACGCTCAGATAGCCTTGCTGCTTCTTCAGCCGTTTCAGCCATTTCGGTGGCCATGATCGGCAAATCATAAGCTTCCAGAACCTTACAGACATCACCGGGGCTCAACCAGCCGTGTCCTTCCTGCAATGCCTGTTCCACGATCCCGCGCGCCCGGGCGACATCCGGCGAAAAGGTTGTCGGCAGGCTGGGAGGGGCAGCCATCAGGAATTCGCGTGCCTGGGCGTCATGTGCCAGATGCATCAGGCTGCGGGCGGCTTCCGCCGGGCTGGTGTAATTGGGAATTTTGGCCGCGGAAAGTTCGGCCCTGATCACACCGTCTCCACCGATGAGGCCGGCCACGAGAGCCTTGCGCCGTCCTGTACGCCGTCGGTCGGCTTGAGCTGCCCTGGAAATCGCATCCGCGATTGTTTTTAGCGGCTGAAAGGCACTTGCTGCCTGCAGCACAACAGCCCCGTCAACACGTGTGTCCTTAAGAACTGTGGTGATTGCCCTCGTGATGTCGTCCGGCGTGACGCTTTCCTTCAGGATGACCGATCCCTTTGCGCCCGGCGTATCATCCAGTCCGGCATAGCTGCGGCTGATATCCGACAAATCATCAAGTGTTTCGGGGCCGAGTTCGGCAAATTCTCCACCAAGATCCATCAACCGGTCGACCGCAAGGCTGGCCAGACTTCGCCCGTTTGCGATCACCGCCAGCCGGTCACAACGGGGGACACGGATATGCGACAGTGTTTCGAGAGCCTCGAACATTTCGTCAAGATCGTAGACGCGGAGCAGGCCGGTTCTGCGGAAAACGGTCTCGTAGACCAGATCCGTCTTTGCAAGTCGTCCAGCATGGGTTTTTCCGGTTCCGCCCGTATCCAGGCTCTTGCCGGAGCGGAGCACGACGACAGGTTTGCTGCGCGCCGCTGCCCGTGCAGCTGAAATGAACTTCCGGGGGAAGGCGATACCTTCCAGATGAAGAACGATTGATCGGGTCCGGTAGTCCTGTGCGAAATAGTCAATCAGGTCGCCGACGTCGACATCGATCCGCGCACCAAGCGAAACGACGGCGGAAAAGCCTGTATTGTGGGTCTTCGCCCAGGAAAGCGTTGAATTGAGCACTGCGCCGGATCGGGAGAAAAACGCAATGTCTCCCCTGGCAGGCCGGTCCGCACTCAATAGGGCGTTCAAATTGCTGGACGGCACGGCAAGCCCGAGACTCCCAGGACCGATCAGTCGCAGGTTTGTCTTTCTGGCCGCCTCCCGACAGGCCTGCATGAGTGGCTCGGGCCAGATCTCATATCCCGGTGAGGGGATGAGCACCGCCCGGGTTCCACCCGCGCCAAGTTTTTCGATCGTTTGCGGCAGGGCTTCTGCTTTGGCGAGATAGATTGCCAGATCCGGCGTCGCCTTTAACTCTTTCAGCGTGCGGACTTTCGTCCCTTTGAAAGGGACAGCCTCTTCGATGCCGACCAGAGTGACATGATGTTCGCTCTCGATGTCCTGCAGGCACACGACCAGTTTGTCGGTCAATACGCCGGCATGCCTGCACGGGCCGAGCACGGCAATTGAATGAGGAGCGAAGAAACCTTCAAGGTTGCGAATGGTCATGTAGGCAGTCCTTTCAAAACAGCCTGACACTGCGCCCGAACACTGAAGCACATATGACAAAAATGCCCGCGGACCAGATGCGCCGGTCCGCGGGCCACATGCATTTGGGCAAACGCCTAGTGCGCCATCAGGACCGGGACCGTCATTGAGTCCAGGATTTCCTTCGTCGCGCCGCCAAACAGGAATTCGCGCATCCGGCTGTGGCCGTATCCACCCATCACCACAAGGTCGTTGCCATTGTCCGAAACGTAGTTCAGCACCGTGTCACCAATTCCCGTTTGCGGATTGGCAACCACGTCCACCGTGACGTTCATGTTGTGGCGGGCAAGATAATTGGCGACTTCGGCACCAGGTTGACCGTTTTCGGTCGTCGTCTTTTTCTCGATCACCAACACGGTGATGTTCTCGGCTTTTTCAAGTATGGGAAGCGCCGAGAGAATCGCCCGTGTCGCGGTGGAGCTGCCGTCCCAGCCGACAAGAACGTTCTGCGGCTGAAATGTCTTGCTGCCGATATAGGGGACCAGGAGCACCGGTACACCGCTTTCAAACAGGATTGTTTCAATCAGCAGCTCGCGCATTGGTTCCGGCTGATCCGGGTTGGATTGCCCGATCACCACGAGGTCAGTCGGGCGGCAGTGAACGAGCACGTTCTCCAGCGGTCCTCCCGTCAGAATTTCCGCCAGCCGGCTTTCGTTGTTGACCGCTGCCAGCCGAGCCAGTTCGTCAAATTCCTTCTTGGCTTCATTCGCAGCCGCGACCGCCTGGTCATGTGCTGCCTGCAGATAGTCGACCGGCATCGGCGCTGCGGCAAATGCGGGCACGACCGGTTCGAAGGAGACAGCCAATCCGGTGACATGGGCATCGTAGTTGCGGCCGAATTCCAGGGCGTATTTCGCAGCAGGTTGGTCCCCTGCAAGATCAAGTACGGTCAGAATATCTTTGATAGGCATTTATCCCTCCTAAGGGCAGCAACAGTGCTTCGAACCAGTTGACGCGGTTGTCGTTTCACAACCATGAAACGCTTCACCTACCGCATTAAAAACGCAGGCAAATTTTATCTCAACATTCAAAACCGGTTCAGCTCGAAATGTCGAGACACCGCCATGCTCAAAATCTACATAACACGCAATGCTGGCGTCCTTGACGCGTATCAATTCAAATCCCCGCAAAAGTCACTGTGCTGGCCGCAGGCGGCAAAATGGGCGATAAGAGACAGTGTTCGGAACCTGATGATGAGAAATAGAGGTCGCTCCGGTTTCCTCGTCTAATGAAACAAGATGATCGAAAAACGCTCCAAACGCTGGCTTTACCTGGCACTGCCACCAATGATTCTGGTAATTGCGGCAATAGTGCTGGTTGAGCTCTTCCTGGATCTGGACGAGGACAGCGTTGACCGGAAGGCTGCTGAACGCCTGACCCTCTACCGTCAGACTATCTTGGGTGAATACCAGAAGTACCGGTATCTGCCTTACATGATCGCAAGAGATCCTCGCGCGACGTCTGCCCTTGGGCTGGGGCAACCTGTCGAGAGCGCAAATCGTTTCCTGCAGGAGATGTCGGAAAATTCCGGAGCCGATCTGCTGTATGTCATGAACGCGGAAGGGACCACACTGGCTGCCAGCAACTGGCAGGACCCCTTGTCCCTCGTCGGACGGAATTACGCT
>NZ_JAILWL010000136.1 GCF_025698965.1 Roseibium sp. | reverse complement strand
AATCATTCAAACCTTTTTGGGCTGCTTTTTGATGTGCTGACAGGATCTTTTCCAGCGGGAAGGCTTGTGGTGTTTGTGCCGCCCACAAACCTGTCCGGTCAATTGTTTCGAGCGGCCCTGCGGTACCCGGCTTCTTTTTCATAGTGTCCGTAACTTCAACCGCTGCAAGCGCTCCTTCTGCGCCCGACTCGAGAGAGGCTATCAGGCGATCGATCACGTCGCTGGTGACAAAAGGGCGTGCTGCGTCATGTATCAGCACATAATCGATACCCAGACCGGCCAAGGCCTTCAGTCCTTCCAGAACGGATTGCTGGCGTGTTGCCCCGCCAACGACCGGATCAGCCAGCTTAAGCAGATCATCTGAATGCAGGGCAGAGCACGCCTTTGCATAAAGATCTTTATCCTCCGGATGAATGACGGTGACGACCTTTGAAATCCGAGGATGATTCGCCAGAGCAATCAGTGTATGGGTCAAAACCGGACGGCCCGCCAGCAATCTATATTGCTTGGGGTGCCTGTTGTCGTTTGTCGCCAGGCGGGATCCGCGTCCTGCTGCCACAACAAGGGCTGCCGCTGTTTTCGCCATGGGCGGTGATCTCCAAGTTAGCCAGCCAGATTTATCTGTTGGACCGTCTTTAACTAAGAACTTGTCCTAACCGCAAATTTAGACTTGTTGCATTGCGGAAATTGTCTACAATATAGGCAGTTTTTAAAATGCACATGCAATGAGCAAGAGTGAGAGTCTTGTGTCCCATCTGAAGAATAATATTTCAATAGGATCGCATGTGCTGGCCAATCGGGCGGTTCTAGCTCCGATGTCCGGTGTTTCCGATCTTCCCTTCCGCAGGCTTGCGGCACGGTTCGGTGCGGGGATGGTTGTCAGCGAGATGGTTGCAAGCGAGTCCTTTGTAAAAGGGGATGCCGAAACCCAGATGCGGGCGGAGGCGCAGGACGACGGATTGCATGTGGTGCAGCTAGCTGGTCGTGAAGCTCGCTGGATGGGAGAAGCTGCAAAAGTGATCGCAGGTCTCGGCGCCGATATCATCGATATCAACATGGGTTGCCCAGCAAAGAAGGTCACCTCAGGTTATTCCGGTTCGGCCCTGATGCGTGATCTTGATCATGCGCTGACACTCATTGAGGCGACCGTGGCGGCGGTAGATGTTCCGGTGACATTGAAAATGCGCCTTGGCTGGGATGCCACAAGTATGAATGCACCTGAACTGGCCAATCGGGCGGAGGCTGCTGGCATTCAGCTGATCACCGTTCATGGACGTACCCGCTGTCAGTTTTACAAAGGGAATGCTGACTGGTCCGCGATTGCGAAAGTCAGGGAAGCTGTCTCCATACCTTTGATCGCCAACGGAGACTGTAAAGGGCCCGATGATGCTCTTCGTATGTTGAAAGTCTCGGGTGCGGATGGCGTCATGATCGGTCGCGGTGCCTATGGTCGGCCGTGGCTTCCTGGCCACGTGGGACACTTTCTGGCAACGGGAAAGCGTCTGGCAGCACCTTGTGGCTCGGAATTGGTCGATCTGGTTTCAGAACATTATGAGGCAATGCTCAGCTTGTACGGTCAGCACGGTGGTGTTCGGATCGCTCGCAAGCATCTGGGCTGGTATCTGGATGCGGCGAGTTCGAACGGCACACCGCAAATGCCTGGGGCGATGAAAAAAGTGCTCATGACGTCCCGTGATCCAAACGAGGTTCTGCGCCTCGTGATGGATTGGTTTTCTTCATCAAATGAACGGACAGCTGCGTGACGGAACATGATTCTGCAACAGGCCGGACGGCCGCGCTTGCCAGTGATGGGCCTTCCATCCTGGATGCGCTTCCTCATCCTGTTCTTCTGGTTGCTCCTGATGGTGTAATCGAATCTGCGAACATGGCGGCCGAAATCTTCATGCGGTCGAGCGTTTCTGTCTTGCGCCGTCATCCCATCAGCGACTTCGTTCCCTTCGGCAGTCCGTTGCTGACGCTGATTGAGCAAGTTCGCGAGCGCGCAGCTCCCGTCAACGAATACAAGGTTGATATCGGATCACCGCGCATTGGTGCTCCGAGGGTCGTCGACATCAATGCAGCGCCTGTATCCGATCGCCCAGGTGCGGTTGTTCTGATGTTTCAAGAGCGCACCATGGCTGAAAAGATTGACCGTCAACTAACTTCCAGAGGCGCTGCCAGGACCGTAACCTGCCTTGCAGCCATGCTGGCTCATGAAATCAAAAACCCGTTGTCGGGCATTCGAGGAGGCGCACAACTGCTCGAACAATCCGTTCCCGGTGAAGATCGTGCTCTGACGCGCCTCATCATGGATGAGACCGACCGCATCGTGAAGCTGGTGGACCGAATGGAGGTTTTTTCCGACGAGCGTCCGATCGAACGCGAGCCGGTCAACATCCACATTGTCCTCGACCACGTGAAACGCCTTTCGGACAACGGTTTTGCCCGCGGGAAGAAGATTGTGGAGGTCTATGACCCATCCTTGCCGCCGGTGTATGCAAATAAAGACCAGCTTATCCAGGTCTTTCTGAACCTGATCAAGAATGCCAGCGAAGCGATCGGTGATGACCCCGATGGAGAGATTAGGATTTCAACGGCATTCAGGCCGGGTGTCCGTCTTTCTGTGCCGGGTACGGAGGAGCGCGTCAGCCTGCCACTTGAGTTCTGTGTTGAGGATAACGGTCCGGGTGTGCCGGACGATTTGATGCCTCATCTGTTTGAACCATTCATTACGACTAAGACAAACGGGTCCGGGCTGGGACTAGCGCTCGTTGCCAAGATTATTGGCGATCATGGTGGTGTCATCGAATGTGATAGCCAACGACGCAAAACCGTTTTCCGTATCCTGATGCCAGCTTTTACCGGCAGCGGAATGTCTGTCTCCGACCGGACCAGCAAAGGAACTGATTGACCATGCCAACAGGAACGATCCTCGTTGCAGACGACGACGCGGCAATCCGCACGGTTCTCAATCAGGCCTTGTCCAGGGCCGGCTATACTGTCCGACTGACGTCGAATGCAGCAACGCTTTGGAGGTGGGTTTCCTCCGGAGACGGTGATCTCGTGATCACCGATGTCGTGATGCCGGATGATAATATTTTCGACGTTCTGCCGCGCATGAAGAAGATGCGGCCGGATCTGCCGGTTTTGGTGATGAGTGCTCAAAACACTTTCATGACGGCGATCAAGGCGTCAGAGAAGGGGGCTTACGAGTATCTCCCCAAGCCGTTCGATCTGAAAGAGCTGACAAACATCGTTCAACGGGCGCTGGAAGAGCCGAAAAGACGCCCCGACCTTGAGCTGGAAGATGCCGGTGAGGGGATGCCTCTGGTTGGTCGTTCGCCGGCAATGCAGGAAATCTATCGGGTTCTTGCAAGGCTGATGCAAACAGACCTCACGGTTATGATCAACGGTGAGTCCGGAACCGGCAAGGAGCTTGTTGCACGCGCGCTCCATGACTACGGCAAACGCCGGAACGGACCTTTTGTTGCTATCAACATGGCTGCAATCCCGCGGGATCTTATCGAAGCGGAACTTTTCGGTCATGAAAAAGGTGCATTCACCGGAGCGCAAAATCGAAGTTCGGGCCGTTTTGAGCAGGCTGACGGTGGGACGCTTTTCCTCGATGAGATCGGTGACATGCCGATGGAGGCTCAGACACGTCTTCTCAGGGTGCTTCAGCAGGGCGAATACACGACAGTCGGTGGCCGCACTCCCATCAAGACCGATGTGAGGATCATTGCCGCCACAAACAAGGATCTGCGTCACCTGATCAATCAGGGTCTTTTCCGTGAAGATCTGTATTTTCGTTTGAATGTCGTACCGATCCGCTTGCCGCCGCTGCGCGAACGTGTGGAGGATATTCCGGATCTTGTCAGGCATTTCTTTTCCCTGGTCGAAAAGGAGGGGTTACCGGCCAAGCAGATCGATCAGGGTGCATTGAATTTGTTGCGCCGCTACCGCTGGCCTGGCAACGTGCGTGAGCTGGAAAACCTTGTTCGACGACTTGCAGCGCTCTATCCGCAGGATGTGATTACCGAAAGCCTGCTTGAGCATGAGCTGAGCCAGCCTTCAGTGGCGCAGATCGAAGAAGATACTTCTGAAAACGTCAATCTGGGTGGATCCGTCGAGCGGTACCTGACTGGATACTTCGACACGTTCGGGGAAGCGTTGCCGCCTCCGGGGCTGTATCACCGCATTCTGCGTGAGGTGGAATACCCTCTGATAAGTGCAGCGCTTGCGGCGACCAGAGGAAATCAGATCAAGGCTGCCGAGTTGCTTGGTGTGAACCGGAACACCTTGCGCAAAAAGATCCGCGACCTGGATATACAGGTGATGCGTTCTACAAGGTAAAGTCGGTTGCCTGCTTCTGTTTGTCCGCTTCCTGGATCAGGCGTTGTTTCGCAACGCCTGCTGAAACTGCCGCCAATCGGCCGATGTTTTTCAAAATAGCGACCGATCTCTGAATTCATTTCGCGACCAATGACCGAGTAGCACTCGCGAATTTTTGCGATGGTTTTCATCGTTCGGTTAAATCGGTTTCAGTTGCCTCCGACTTTTCTTCGCTCATCCACTGCAATTTTTCCTGAGAATTCATCTCTGTCGCAATTTCGCAACATTGTGTGATAAGTTTGCCTCAAGCTTAGACAGCAGCCGCATTGCGTAAAGCGACAAAAGGCATTTTGAGGCCGAATGATACTGGAAACTGCACAGCATTCAGTTGCGCAATCAAGTTCGTCAGGACGATTTTGGCGCCGGGTTGGCCTGGCGATCATGGTCATTGCACTCGTTTCCATCGGTGTGACGTTTGCAATTCTGATGGGATTGACTTCCATTGATCCGACCCGCGACGTCATTTTGAAGGCAATGACGGTCAACGGTGGGTTGGCCGCCATTCTGCTCGGGGTTATCTCGCTCGAGATCTACAAACTTTGGCAGGCGCGCAAACGCGGTCGAGCTGCCGCTCGTCTTCATGTTCGTGTCGTTGCCCTGTTCAGCCTTGTGGCTGCAGTGCCTGCGGTTCTTATGGCTATTCTCGCCGCAGTTACGCTGGACCGCGGGTTAGACCGGTGGTTCGAAGACAGAACCCGACAGATTATCGATAACGCCCTCACTGTTGCCCAGGCTTACTTGCAGGAACATGCAAGGGTTCTGCGTGGCGATCTGATTGCCATGACCAACGATATTGATCGAGCCAAGGCGGTCTACGAATTCGAGCCAACGCGTTTCGACCAGTTTTTTGCGACGCAAGTCTCCTTACGCGGCATCCTTGGAGCCTTCATCCTGAACGGAAACGGGGACGTGGTGACCCGTGTCATTCTGGATCCCAATGCAGAAATTCCACTTCCGCCAGCCGACAGCTTCTTCAAGGCCAAATCCGGTGACCCCATTCTGATTGCACCTGGCAGTTCGAACATCGTCGGCGGGATCATGAAGTTATCCGCATATGATGATTTCTATCTCTATGCGGTGCGCGCGATTGATCCCAGAGTAGTCGAATATCTGCGATTGGCGGAAACCGGTGCGTCACAGTATCAGCAGATGGAAAATAGCCGCTTTGGGGTGCAGGTGGCGTTTGCGCTTGTTTATCTGGGTGTTGCGCTGGTTCTCTTGCTTTCCGCCATCTGGATCGGTTTCGGGTTTGCGAACCGACTGGTTTCACCAATCCGAACATTGATATCCGCCGCGGACGAGGTGGCCAAAGGCAATCTGGCGGTGAAGGTCAAAACCGACAAGTCTGGTGGCGATCTGGTCAATCTGGGGACGACGTTCAACAAGATGACCGGGCAATTGCTTGGCCAACGAGATGCCTTGCTTGCGGCCAACGAGCAGATAGACCGGCGTCGGCGGTTCAACGAGGCGGTGCTGTCAGGCGTTTCAACCGGTGTTATCGGGGTCGACGACGAAGCATCCATCATGCTGATAAACCGATCGGCACTTGAGTTGCTGCAACTTGATGAAGTTCAGATCCTGAACAAACCGCTGGTCGAGGTCGTTCCGGAGCTTGAGGAGTGCATTTCCGACGTTCTGAAGAACGAAAACGAGCGGCTTCCCGAAACACAGGTTGAAATTGCACGTGGTGGGCGGTTGCGCACGATCAATGTCCGGATCACAAGCGAACGGTCGACCCGGCGTGAGCACGGGTTTGTCGTGACCCTTGATGACATTACCGATCTGGTTTCCGCACAGCGCAATTCCGCCTGGGCGGATGTTGCGCGCCGGATCGCACACGAAATCAAAAATCCCCTGACGCCGATCCAGCTCTCGGCGGAACGTATCCGTCGCCGCTACGGTAAGCGAATTGAAGAGGATCGCGAGGTCTTTGACCAGTGTATCGACACCATCGTTCGGCAGGTCGGTGACATTGGACAGATGGTCGATGAATTTTCATCCTTTGCTCGGATGCGCAAACCGACGAAATCCAGTGGTGATCTGCGCGAAGCAGTGCGTGATGCTGCCTTCATGCAGTCAGTTGCCAACCCCGAAATCAGCGTGACAGCCGATGTGCCGGAGGTTCCGGTAAAGGCAGTCTTTGATGCCCGTCTGATCGGTCAGGCGCTGACAAATGTCGTCAAGAACGCTACAGAGGCAGTTTCCGCGCGGACCGGAGAAGACCTTCCGAAAGGAAAAGTCACGGCTCACCTCTACGAGGAAAATCATGGCGGTTCCGGCCGTCTCGTGATCGACGTCATAGACAACGGTGTCGGCTTGCCTGAGGAAAACCGCAGCCGGTTGCTGGAGCCCTATATGACAACGCGGGAAAAAGGCACGGGCCTTGGCCTCGCAATTGTCCGAAAGATTTTGGAAGACCACGGCGGTGGTATCGAATTACTCGATGCTCCCAAAACCAACCCTGAGGATACCGGTACTCTTGTTCGATTGACCCTGGCGGCGCGTGCCGAAAGCGAACCGGAGACCGAGCAACAAGATCAAGCAGTGACTGGCCATGGCACATGATATTCTAGTCGTAGACGACGAAACCGATATTCGTGATATGATCGCCGGTATCCTGGATGACGAGGGCTTCGGCACCAGGACGGCACATGATTCCGACAGCGCGCTTGCTGCCGTGAAGGAGCGTAAACCTTCACTTGTCGTTCTGGATATCTGGCTGCAGGGCAGCCGGTTGGACGGACTTGCTCTTCTGGACGTGTTGAAGGAAACCGATCCGGATCTGCCGGTGGTGATCATTTCAGGACACGGAAATATTGAAACCGCAGTTTCGGCGATCAAACGTGGGGCTTACGACTACATCGAGAAGCCCTTCAAGGCTGATCGTCTTATCCTGATTGTCGAACGTGCACTTGAAGCGTCCAGCCTGAAGCGGGAAATCCGTGATCTGAAGCAGCGCAGCGGTGAAACAAGCGATATCATTGGTGCGTCCTCGGCAGCTCACAACCTGCGGCAAACCATTCAGAAGATTTCAGGCACCAACAGCCGAATTCTCATTGTCGGGCCTTCCGGTTCCGGCAAGGAACGCGCCGCCAGAATGATCCACGATCAGTCACTGCGCGCGAAAAGCCCGTTCGTCGTGTTGAACGCCGCCACAATCACGTCTGCCCGCATGGAAGAAGAATTGTTCGGCATTGAAGACGAGCACGGCAATTTGCGGAAGATCGGAGCTCTGGAGGAGGCCCATGGCGGGACGCTCTATCTCGACGAGGTGGCGGATATGCCGGCCGAGACCCAGGGCAAGATCCTGCGTGTGCTCGTTGAACAGAGCTTTTCACGTGTCGGTGGCACTCAAAAGGTTCAGGTTGATATCCGCATCCTGTCATCCACATCGAAGAATCTGGAGGAGCACATCGCGTCCGGCCTGTTCCGCCAGGATCTCTATCACCGTCTGAGTGTCGTTCCGCTCCGGGTGCCGGGACTTGCCGAGCGGCGTGAGGACATTCCGGTTCTGGTGCATCACTTCATGGAGCAGATTTCGGCTGCATCGGGTATTCCTCTGCGTCCTATCGGCGACGATGCCATGGCAGTTCTTCAGACGCATGACTGGCCTGGTAATGTTCGGCAGCTGCGCAACAATGTGGAACGTCTGTTGATCCTCAGTCGAGGGGATCCCGACAGTACCATTACGGCAGACCTTCTTCCCGCGGAGATCGGTGAAACGCTTCCCAATCTGCCGACATCCGGAACCGGCGAACACCTCATGTCCGTCCCGTTGCGCGAAGCGAGGGAGATATTTGAACGTGAATATCTCCAGGCTCAAATCAAGAGATTTGACGGAAACATCTCGCGGACAGCTGAATTTGTCGGTATGGAACGCTCAGCGCTGCACCGCAAACTCAAAACCCTGGGTATGACCTGAGGCGGCTGCAGCAACCGGACTGAAGAGCGAAGCGGGAAAGGGGCCGTTCCATGAAAATCGTTATTTGCGGCGCCGGTCAGGTGGGATACGGCATTGCCGAACGCCTTGCGGCAGAGCAGAACGATGTTTCCGTAATTGATTCCTCGCCACAGCTGATCAACGCCATTGGCGATCAGTTGGATGTGCGCGGGTTCGTTGGCCATGGTGCGCATCCCGATGTGCTGGCCCAGGCCGGAGCTGAAGAAGCCGACATGATCGTCGCCGTGACCCTCTATGACGAGGTGAACATGGTGGCCTGTCAGGTGGCGCACTCGCTCTTTAACGTGCCGACGAAGGTCGCTCGCATCCGTGCGCAGTCCTATCTTCAGGGACATTGGCGCAATCTCTTCTCGCGCGAAAACATGCCGATTGACGTGATCATATCACCTGAAATCGAGGTGGGTGAAATGGTCTTGCGCAGGCTGGCATTGCCGGGCGCCGTCGAGACGGTTCGCTTTGCAGACGATCAGGTCGTCGTTGTCGGCATCATGTGTGAAGAAGACTGTCCGGTCGTGGACACACCCTTGCGGCAGTTGACCGAGTTGTTCCCGGATCTCGGCGCGGTCGTGGTCGGGCTCTACAGGAACAATAATCTCTTTGTTCCCAAAAGCAGCGATTCCATCCTTACCGGCGATCTTGCCTATGTGGTTGCCCGCAGGGACCAGGTGCGCAGAACGCTTGGCATCTTTGGTCATGAGGAACCGGAAGCTGCCAAGGTGGTCATCGCAGGGGGCGGGAACATTGGCCTTTACGTGGCCAAGGCGCTGGAAAAACGTCAATCGGGTACCAAGATCAAGCTGATCGAGGCTTCCAGAGAACGCGCAATGGCGGTTGCGGATGATCTCAAGCGGTCCGTTATCCTGCATGGCAGTGCACTTGATCAGATTATCCTGAACGAGGCGGATGCCGGTGATGCGGATACGATGGTGGCGCTCACCAACGAGGATGAGGTCAATATTCTCTCTTCGGTCATGGCTAAAAAGCTTGGCTGCAAGCGGTCGCTATCGCTGTTGAACAATCCCAGTTATCCGGCATTTGCCAACGCATTGGGCATCGACGCGTTCATCAACCCGCGAGCAGTCACGATATCCAGAATCCTGCAGCATGTGCGGCGAGGTCGTATTCGCGGTGTTCACTCGCTTCAAAACGGGGCAGCGGAGATTGTCGAGGCTGAAGCGCTGGATACGTCTCCACTTGTGGGAAAACCACTTCGCGTCATCGATCTGCCGTCCGGAATACGTGTCGGTGCTGTCTTCAGAGGCGGTGAGGTTCTGACGCCCAATGGAGATCTGCAAATCCAGGCGCAAGATCGGATTGTGATTTTTGCGGTTGCGAATCGTGTGCGGCAGGTTGAGCAAATGTTCAGGGTGAGCCTGGATTTCTTTTAACGCCACATGTCGTTTTTCTGGTCTTGCATTTACCTGACCAAGAGGTCAAAACTGCAACGAAACCAATCGGTTTAAAACCTGTAGCTTTTCTGGAGGGGCCATGAGCCGGATTGCATATGTAAACGGCCAGTATGTACGTCATGCTGACGCTGCGGTGCATGTTGAGGACCGTGGCTACCAGTTTGCAGACGGTGTTTATGAGGTTTGTGAAATCTGGAAAGGCAAGATTGTCGACATGCCCAGGCACCTGGATCGCCTCAACAGGTCCTTGAGCGAATTGCGCATCGATTGGCCAATGGCCCGCAGTGCGGTTGAATTCGTGCTTCGTCAGGTTATTCGACGGAACCGGGTCAGGGATGGGCTTGTCTATATTCAGGTAACCCGTGGGGTTTCGCGCAGAGATCACTATTTCCCGCCGGAAGATGTCGCACCATCGATCGTTGTGACGGCTCGTGCCACAAGTCCGGACGCTGCCAGGAAGCAGGCCGAGCAGGGCATATCCGTTTTCAGCTATCCGGAGAACCGTTGGCCGCGAGTGGATATCAAGACCATTGCGCTTTTGCCGAATGTACTTGCCAAACAGAATGCGAAAGAGCAGGGCGGCAAGGAAGCCTGGTATCTGGATGCAGATGGTTTTGTTACCGAAGGTGGATCGACCAACGCCTGGATTGTCACCAAGGAAGGCGTTTTGGTGACGCGACCTGCAGAAAGCGGCATCCTCCGGGGCATTACCCGCGCAGTCGTTCTAGATTTAGTACAAAAGGAAGGGCTGACCTTTGAGGAAAGGCCGTTTACCTTGGAAGAGGCTTTCGGAGCGAAGGAAGCCTTCGTCACGGCGGCCTCAACCCTTGTGATGCCGGTGACACGTGTGGATGACAAGATTATCGGCAATGGGCATCCGGGTTCGGTTGCAACCCGATTGCGCGATTTGTTCCATACTGCTACTGATTTGAAGGCGGTATGATTCGATTGGTCTTGTAAGGCCTTGTTGTGAAGACAATATGAGCTGGGGCAGACAGCTCTTTTGGTGGGCAAAACAAAGAGCGAGCAGAACGTCAAACAGCGTTTGAACAAGACCAGTTATTGACGGTAAGCTGCTGGAACGCCGGATGCTCGGCCGCATCCGGGACAAATAGGATAAAAAAACTGATGGCTGAGCGCGCACAAAATCTCCAAGACACTTTTCTTAATCACGTTCGTAAACAAAAAACTCCCCTGACGATCTTCCTCATTAATGGTGTGAAATTGCAGGGTGTCGTGACCTGGTTCGACAATTTTTGTGTCCTGCTGCGGCGTGACGGGCATTCCCAGCTGGTGTACAAGCATGCGATTTCCACAATTATGCCAAACGGACCTGTTCAACTATTCGATCAGGCTGAGGAAAACGCGGAAAAGGCTAGCTGATTGAAACCCAAGTCTCGCGCAGACGACTTTTCAAAATCAAACGGTGCTGAAGAGCCAGGTCAAAAATCGCTTAGAATTAAGGATACTGGGGTAGATCGTCTGCCCCAGCCTTTTCGTGCGATGTTGTTAGAACCGGTGCTTCAATTGCGCGGAGACAACGGACAGCAGGACCTGCGTGGCAACAGGAGCCCTGAGGCGCGTCTGGAAGAAGCCGTCGGTCTGAGCGCTGCCATCAATTTGACCATCGTTCATTCCGGGATCGTTCGCGTAAACAATCCCAAGCCGGCGACCTTGTTTGGTGAAGGCAAGGTGTCTGAACTTGCAGGTATAGTTGCGGGTGACGAGCTGGATCTCGTGGTGATCGATCATCCATTGACACCCGTGCAGCAAAGAAACCTGGAACGCCGCCTGAAAACCAAGGTGATTGACCGTACCGGGCTTATTCTCGAGATATTTGGCGACCGGGCACGGACCAAGGAAGGGCGGCTTCAGGTCGATCTTGCTCATCTGATGTGGCAAAAAAGCCGGCTGGTCCGCTCCTGGACCCACCTTGAGCGTCAGCGTGGTGGTGCCGGCTTTATGGGCGGGCCGGGCGAGACGCAGATCGAGGCTGACCGGCGACAGATACAAGATCGTATCATTGCTTTGCAGAAGCAGTTGGAAAGCGTTCGGCGTACCCGCGATCTGCATCGCAAAAAGCGCAAGAAAATCCCTCAGCCGGTCGTGGCACTTGTTGGCTATACCAATGCCGGAAAATCCACACTCTTCAACCGTCTGACGGAATCCGACGTCTTCGCAAAAGATCTCCTGTTCGCGACGCTCGACCCAACGCTGCGCAAGGTCACACTGCCGCATGGGAAGGAAGTGATCCTCTCGGACACGGTCGGTTTCATTTCCGACCTGCCGACACATCTGGTTGCAGCGTTCAGGGCGACCCTAGAAGAGGTTCTGGAAGCAGATCTCATTTTGCATGTACGCGACATTTCGCATTCGGACACGGATGCGCAGGCAGAAGATGTCAAGAAAACGCTTAATGATCTAGGCGTGGATGCGCAGACAGGTGCGCCGATTATCGAGGTTTGGAATAAGATCGATTGCCTTGATCCTGTTTATAGGGACAAACTTTTGGAGGAGGCCGGTGAAGAAGGGCCGGTGGCCTTGTCTGCATTGACCGGCGACGGAATTGAGCAGCTTTCGGCACGGATTGACGCCTTCATAGCCCAGCATGACGACATTCTGAGTGTCAGTATCCCGGTGCACGAAGGTGCGTTGCTTGCGAAGCTCTATCAATTGTCAGAAGTCCTGGAAAGGACTGACACGGAAGAATTCGTGACTATGGAAGTTCGTGTTTCGGACAAGCAACGCGGTCCCTTCAGGGATGTGTTCTCTGACTTCGTTCAGTCCGAAGTGGACACCCGGCAAAGTGACGACGAAATCGCAGCTGTGAACAAAAAGATCTAGACAGGCATCATTTTGTCTCACCGATGCCTGTGGTTAAGATGCGGCTCCTGCGGGATCCTAGTTTAATCTGGAACACATAGATAAGGCGACGTCTTTTCCCGGAGCGCGAGTTTTCCGGCATTATTTTGCCGACTTTGCCGCCTGCCAGGCTGCTTCCATCTCTTCGAGACTCATGGCCTCAAGTGTCGTACTGGTGCTTGCGGCATGGTTCTCAATCGCGGCAAACCGGTTCCTGAATTTGCGGTTCGTTCGTCTGAGCGCCTCTTCAGGATCTATATCGAGATGGCGTGCGAGATTTGCCAGCGCAAACAAGGTGTCTCCAAGTTCATCAGATATTCGATCCCTGTCTACAGTGTCATTCGAAAGTTCTTCGTCAAGCTCGTGCGTTTCTTCGCGGATCTTGTCCAGGACCAGGCGAGGGTCATTCCAGTCAAATCCGACTTTTGATGCGCGCCGTTGCAGTTTGTCGGCTTCTTGCAGGGCAGGGAAGGCGAACGGGACTTCATCCAGAAAGCTCTTTTTACGCTCAGCGATGCCGAGCGCATCCCTTTCGGCGCGTTTTTCGGCCTTTTCCTCTGCCTTGATCCGCTCCCATATGCCCTTGACGTGTTCTGCTTTTTGTCCGTTTTCATCTC
>NZ_JAILWL010000135.1 GCF_025698965.1 Roseibium sp. | reverse complement strand
GACAGATTTTTTTCCAAGTCCTGAACCTGTGTAGATCGACGGTTGATTCGGTTGGCAACGACATGAATATCCGCCTTGCCTTTTCGAACCCTTTTGATGTCGGAAATGCTTTCCAGAAATTTGATCGTCGCATTCCAGTCGAACGCTGAGGCAAGAACCGGTACGACAATGTCCGAGGCTTGAGCAATCAAGGTCTTGGCGATCTCCGACCGCAAACCACCAGGACCATCTATCACAACCGAATCGAGCACCCTGTCCTTTTCACCTATGGCTTCCTCCTTTGGCCGCCGCTTGATCCAGGAAAGACAAGACTTCTGCCGGTCTGCATCCGCCAACGCAACATCTTCTCCCCGGGCAGCAAGAGCAACAGCAAGATTTGTCGCGATGGTGGTTTTGCCACACCCGCCTTTGGAATTCACCACCAATATCTTGCGCATTCACTCTCTCCCGTCGGTCTTCGTCAGCGGTTGCCATCGCGCAGAATAGGCGCACATTTTGCGCCTTTTCAAGTGCTCCAGAATTGAAATTTGCCATTTCGTGGCGACAAAGCGGCAGAACTCGGGTATAGCTGTCGATCACCATGCATGTGATTACAAAAACAAAAGATCTCGCCGACGCTTGTCGGCGTCTAGCAGCCCATGATTACGTTACGGTGGACACGGAATTTCTCCGTGAAACTACTTTTTGGCCAAAGCTCTGCGTGATCCAGATGGCCGGACCCGACATGGCGTTTATTGTCGATGCCTTGTCGGAAGGGCTTGACCTTCAACCCTTTTTCGAGCTGATGCGTGATGACAGCGTGACAAAGGTGTTCCACGCCGCGCGACAGGACATCGAGATCATCTACCATCTCGGCGAACTGATTCCGGCACCTTTGTTCGACACTCAGGTCGCCGCAATGGTTTGCGGTTTTGGAGATTCAATTTCCTACGACCAGCTGATTTACAAGGTCACTGGCGCACGAATTGACAAGTCATCCCGCTTCACTGACTGGGCGCGACGGCCACTGACCAACAAGCAGCTTGACTATGCACTGGCTGATGTCACCCACCTGCGTGACGCCTACCAGTTTCTGAAAGCTAATCTGGCAGAGCAAAGTCGCAGCCATTGGGTTCAGGACGAGATGGAAGTTCTGACTTCCGTCACCACCTACCGCACAGATCCGGACCAGGCCTGGAAGCGCCTGAAACTGCGGGTACGCAAACCTGTCGAACTTGCCGTCATGATGGAAGTCGCAGCCTGGCGCGAGACGGAAGCGCAATCCAGAAATGTCCCCCGAAGTCGCGTCATAAAGGATGATGCGATTTACGAGCTTGCTGCCCAACAGCCTCAGGATGTGGAAGCTTTGGGCCGTCTCAGAACCATTCCCCGAGGATTCGAACGGTCACGGTCGGCAGATGAAATCCTGAAAGCAGTCAAACGTGCCCTTCAACTGCCCAAGGACCAATTGCCGAAACTGCCCAAGGGCCGACAGGCCCCGGATGGTTCTGCAGCGGCAGTGGATCTTCTCAAGGTACTGTTGAAGCTGGTCAGCGAAGCAAATGGCGTTGCGGCAAAAGTCATTGCAACCGTCGACGATCTTGAAAAGATTGCAGCCGACGACGGGGCTGATGTCGCAGCCATGAAAGGCTGGCGCCGAGAGCTGTTCGGTGAGACCGCGCTGAAACTGAAACGAGGTGAAGTTGCCCTCGCCTTCCAGAACCGTCAGATCGTTGCACTGAACCAGCCTGCCCAGGTAAACGAGAACCCTCAGGCTGCTGAATAGCAGCCGAGCCCCCCTTCCCCTCATAGACCCTAGCTGATTTTCAACTGCACATCGGTGTCGATGACTTTGGCGAGCTGACCGATCCGCTTGCGCAAGCGCTCGCCGTCCAGATTTTGAAGTTCCGGCCCGAGTTCAAGAGCCAGACCGGTTTCCGTCCTGCTGATGCCGACCTTTGGCAACAGCCCGGCCATTGATGCGCTCAAGAGCGACGCAACCCTCAGGATTGCTCCCAGAACCTTCGCCCGGATGCGAAGCCGATCCGTGAACAATTGGCGGATCACAGAAGAAAGTGCCCCTTCGCGCAATCCCTGATGCCGATAAAACACCGCGGCAGCCAGATAAGCACGGCTGGCGTGATCCAAACCGACAAACGAAGCATTGGATATGATATTCAAACTCTGCTCACCGCGATAATCGGGATGCGCCCGCCAGCCGATATCGGCCAGCAGGCAGGCTGCATGGCGCAAACGCGTTTCGTTTGCGGTTTCTTCTATCTCAAGCTCCCGGAACAATCGGTCGGTCCAGTCAATCAGTTCTTCGGCGTGATCAGGTGATCTGGCTCTCAGTACACACAGCTCCCGGGCTGCGTCGATGACCGGATCCTCGGCCTGCATTTCTGGGGACAGCTTTTCGTGAAGGAGCCCTTCGCGTACACCGGTCGCGGAAAAAACCAGACGCTCCGCTTTCATGGAAGTCAGAACCTGTTCCAACACAACGGCCCCGATGGGCACAAGTGGCCGCCGCTGTTTCGAGACCACCACCGACATGTCGATGCCTTCCAGGTTCGGCACCGCAATCTTGCGACAGAACTCAATCGCTTCTTCCGCGCTGATCTCGTAATTGTGCATGACGTGAAGCGGGTAGTCATTCTGCATCAGATGAAGACGCCCCAAGGACCGCCATGTGCCGCCAACGGCATAAAAAGTGCGCTCTCCGGGAGCCAGATTTGGCCAATCATAGCCTTCGAGGGCGGCCTCCGTGATCCGACGTGCATTGGCAATCTTGCCGTCCGCCTCTTCGGAAAGACGTAATCCGCCCAATGGAAAAGTGAACCCCTTGCCGGGCTTCTTGTCAGCGATTTCGACCAGCTCCAGGCTGCCGCCTCCCATATCGCCAACAATTCCGCGCGGTTGCCAGAAGCCGGCTATCACACCGAGAGCCGAGTAGTAAGCTTCTTCGCTGCCATCAAGTATCCGTACCGGAGCTTCTAGAAACGCTTCGACTTCACGAACGAAGTCAGCACCGTTTTCCGCATCGCGGGCAGCGGCCGTTGCAACGATATAGATTTCCTTGCAGCCGGTGTGTTCAATCAGTGCCTTGAACCGCACCAACTCGCCCAGAGCCATGTTGACGGACTCTTCTGCCAACCGGCCGGTAGCGGCAACCCCGCGTCCGAGACCGGCGAGAAGTTTTTCGTTGAAGAGCATTGTCGGCGTGCGGGCCTTGCGCTCGTAAACTACCAGACGCACCGAGTTTGAGCCGATGTCCACGACCGCAACCGGTCCCGCACCGTTGAGCCGACCACGCGCCGGCTTGAACTGGCCTGTCATTTTATCCTCGTTTTTGCCGTTCCAGGAACGGCTTCGGACGGTCGCTCTTCAATGACTTGCCCCGACCCGAGAGGGAAGGATTTGTCATGAAATACTGATGGGCATTGAACGGTTCTTCGTTCACACCCGGCTCAATCCTCTCATGGCTGCCATCGGGCAGAATTCGCCAGCTTTGCTGGTTGTCCTTCAGATTTGCGACCATGATCTGATCCAGAACCTGTTCATGCACAGTCTGCGTCAACAGTGGCGTCAGAACTTCTACGCGCCTGTCAATGTTGCGTGGCATCAGGTCAGCGGACCCGATGTAAACATGCGCTTCTGGAGACGGCAGTCCCTGCCCGTTGCCAAAACAGAAAATCCGGGAATGCTCCAGGAAACGTCCGACAATGGATTTCACCCGGATATTCTCCGACAAGCCATCAATTCCCGGCCTGAGACAGCATATTCCGCGAATGACGAGATCGATCTGCACCCCTGCCTGGCTGGCGCGGTAGAGCGCGTCGATGATTTCCGGATCGACCAGTGAATTCATCTTCATCCAGATCTGTGCCGGACGGCCCGCCTTGGCATGCTCGATTTCGGCTTCAGTCATCTCCAGCATGCGACTGCGCAGGTTCACCGGAGAAACCATCAGGTGTTTCAACTCTGCCGGCTCCGCATAACCGGTAATGAAGTTGAAAACCCGGGCGGCGTCTTCTGCAATCCCGGGATCATCGGTGAAGAAGGACAGATCCTCGTAAATCCGGGCCGTTATCGGGTGATAGTTGCCGGTTCCGATATGGCAATATGTTTTCAGCTGTCCGTGCTCACGCTTGATGACCATGGACAGTTTGGAATGCGTTTTCAGTTCGATAAAACCGAATACAACCTGGACGCCGGCCCTTTCAAGATCCCGCGCCCACTTGATATTCGCAGCTTCGTCGAATCTTGCTTTCAATTCGACCAGAGCCGTCACCGATTTACCAGCCTCCGCAGCTTCGGCAAGCGCCTTGACGATCGGTGAATTGTTGGAGGTGCGGTAAAGGGTCTGCTTGATCGCGACCACATCCGGGTCCCGGGCGGCCTGGCGGAGATACTGGACCACGACATCAAAGGATTCGTAGGGATGATGAACGACGATATCCTTCTGATGGATCGCCGCCAGACAATCCCCGCCATGCTCGCGAATTCGCTCGGGGAACCGGGCCGTATAGGGTTTGAACTTGAGATCCGGGCGATCCAGATCGACGATCTGAGACAGATTGTTCAAGGCCAGCAGCCCGTTTGCCAAAAAGATCTCGTGATTGCTGACATTGAGCGCTTCGGCGACAAACTCCCGTAAAGCTGGAGGTGTCGTTTCCTGAATCTCAAGGCGGATCACGGAGCCACGTCGACGCCGTTTCAGGGCGCTTTCAAACAGACGGACAAGATCCTCAGCTTCTTCCTCGATTTCCAGATCGCTGTCGCGAATGACGCGAAATGCGCCTTTGCCCCGGATCTCGTATCCGGGAAACAGCCGCCCGATGAACATGCTGACGACTTTTTCGATCGCGATGAACCGCGCAGCACCATCTTTCCCATCCGGCATTTTCACGAACCGGTCGACCTGGTTCGGAATTCTCAAGAGCGCAATCATGCCACGCCCTCCAGAGGTCGGTACCAGTTCAAAGACGATGGAAAAGCCAAGGTTTGGGATAAACGGGAATGGATGCGCCGGATCGATTGCCAAGGGCGTCAACACCGGAAACACATAAGCCAGGAAGTAATCCTGCAACCAGACCTTGTCCGTATCGTCCAGATTTTCGCGATCGAGGATTTCAACGCCCTTGTCGGCAATCTCCTTGCGCAGCTCACCCCAGATCTGCTGCTGTGACGCCTGTAGGTCGCGAACAGCTTCGCTGATCTTCTGCAACTGTTCTGTCGGCGTCAGGCCATCATCGGAGAGGTAGGTAACGTCCGCACGTTGTTGTCCACGCAGGCCTGCCACGCGCACCATAAAAAATTCATCCAGATTGTTTGCCGAGATCGACAGAAACCGAACCCGTTCAAGCAACGGATGGTTCTGGTTCATCGCTTCTTCCAGAACCCGCAAATTGAATTGCAACCAGGACAGTTCCCGGTTCATGAACCGCTTTGGCGAGTTTGCGAGATCACTTTCCAACACCGGGGCCGGCTTCAAGGGAACCTGCCCCGCATCTCCTAGGGAGGAGGACTTGTCTTCGACAAGATCAGCGGTTTTGTTCATGACAACTTCCCTTTCCCCACGGGAGATAACCAATCGCCGTTTTGACATGATCTAGCATGGACCGGCGAAGGCTCAAATGACAGTGATCAAGCCTAAAATGGTTATTGTCCGTTATGCACATTTTCAAGAACCCGCCCTACAAGCGGCTTGGTTATCTTAACGCGACCCGCCAGGGCTTCCTGATCAATGGCTTCGACAGCGCGCATGGCAACTTCCAGTGACCGTTCCATACGGATGACGAGATAGTCGACGACACTGATATCGACCGCGATCTGTCGGTCGGCAAAGAGCTTCACCAGAACCCGGCGTAAAAGGTCATCGTCCGGTTCAAGAATTTCGACCGGAGTGGCAGCACGCAGTCGCGACATGAGATCCGGCAACGTAATTTTCCAGCTGGCTGGCCAGGTCCGGCTGGTGATCAGAACGGTTTTGCCTGCCTGCCGTGCTGCATTCAGCAGGTGGAACAGTGCGGTGTTATCCACACCAAGATGCGCATCTTCGACAATCATCGCTGGCGCGGCAACCAGATGTTCAACAACCGCATCAGTCAGATCCGGCGCTGCAATGACGGCGGCCCCTGTCTCGTCCTGAAAAGCGCGGACAAGATGGGTTTTACCCGACCCGACCGGCCCGGCCAACACAACGACCGGAGCAGGCCAATCCGGCCACCTTTCCAGCAACTCGAACGCGGCATGGTTGGAACCGCCGACCAGATAGTCGTCGCGGCTCAGCGCCGCTTCATGCGGCAAAACTAACGGCAGCTGGCGCGGAGGTTCCGCCATAATCGTGACACTTACTCTTCAATGGCCGACGATGATCGACCTGTACCCTTGTAAACTGGGCTTGCTAGGTACTGCCTCAAGCCGAAACGTGCAAGCACACCGATCATCGCAGCAGCCGGAACCGCCACCAACATCCCCACAAATCCAAAGAGATATCCAAAGGCAAAGAGCGCGAACATCAACGTCACGGGATGAAGACCCGTACTGTCTCCAACAAGTTTCGGCTGCAGTACATTTCCTTCCAGAAACTGGCCGACCGCAAAAACCGCCCCAACCACGAGAATCCAAGGCCACTCGGGCCAGAATTGCACGATGGCGACACCGACCGACAGAATGAAACCGAGACCGGCCCCAACAAAGGGGATGAAACTGACCAAACCGGCTGCCATGCCGATTAGCAATCCAAAGTTCAGGCCAACGAGCGCCAGGGAGATCGCATAAAATGCTCCCAGGATTACGCAGACCGAAACCTGCCCGCGCACAAATCCGGCAACCGCCTGATCCATTTCCCTGGCAAGCCCGCGGACTTCGTTCAGATGATCGCGCGGCAGCCAGCTGTCGATACGTTCCACCATATGATCCCAGTCGAGCAGGAGATAGAATGCGACGACCGGTGTGATAACGAACAGCGACAAAATGGAAAGAAGGGCCTGACCTCCACTCCAGATGGACTGTGCCAGCTTTCCGACAAAAGCAGCCCCCTGACCGATCAGATTGGACATGGAAGCCTGCAGATCCTCAGGTGAAAGACCCGCCAGGTTAGCCAGATTGGCTGGAAAATACTCTGATAACAAGGCTTGGAGCCGCCGGACAAGATCGGGAAAATTCTCCAAGAAGAGCGCCAACTGGTTGCCGAGAACCGGTAAAAGTAAAATAAAGAACAGAACCAGGATGAGAATAAAGCCCATCAGGATCGTGAGCGTCGCCCACATCCGGCCCATCCCGAGGTTTTCCAGCCGATCGCAGACCGGATCCAGCAGATAAGCGACCGCCATGCCTGCGACAAAGGGCAGAAGCACACCGGAAAAGACGTAAAGAAACGCACAGAACACGGCCAGGGAAATCAGCCAGAATTGGACCTGACGGCGTAAAGTCATGAAAACTCCTCCCTCACGGGATATTCTGAAATCGATCACACACGGCCCTGGCCAACGGATTATTGCCTGGAGGCCAGAAATAAGTACTCCCTGCACTTAGGTTGTCCGGCCTTGCCGGGTCAAGAGGCCGATTTCGCGGTGATGACCCCGGACGGACCCTTGTGCTTGGGCGCTCAAGGCTGTATGCGCGGCAGAGACTCTTTCAACGCGTAGAGATTTTGCGCGCAAGATACCTGTTTGGAGCCGTCATGAGCCAATCCACGCCTCCCTCATCCAATGGTCTGACCTATGCCGCGGCCGGAGTTGATATCGACGCCGGAAATGAGCTGGTCAACCGCATCAAACCACTGGTAAAGGCGACATCGCGACCGGGCGCGGACAGCGATATCGGAGGTTTCGGCGGACTGTTCGACGTCAAAGGTGCCGGCTTCAAGGATCCGATCCTCGTCGCCGCGAATGACGGCGTCGGTACCAAACTTAAAATTGCCATCGAAACCGGACAACACCGCACCGTCGGCATTGATCTTGTTGCCATGTGCGTCAACGACCTGGTGGTGCAAGGCGCAGAGCCGTTGTTCTTCCTCGATTATTTCGCGACCGGGTCATTGGATGTCGATACCGCAACCGATGTTGTCGCCGGCATTGCAGACGGCTGTAAACTGGCAGGTGCTGCGCTGATCGGTGGAGAAACTGCTGAAATGCCGGGCATGTATGCCTCCGGCGATTACGATCTCGCCGGATTTTCCGTCGGAGCGGTGGAACGCGGCGCAATTCTGCCACGCAAGGACGTGGCGACTGGAGATGTTTTGCTCGGCCTGGCTTCCTCAGGTGTCCACTCCAATGGTTACTCCATGGTGCGAAAGATCGTTGAGCTTTCCGGCCTGTCCTGGGCCGATAGAGCTCCCTTCGACAGCTCCAGAACGCTTGGTGAAGCACTGATGGAGCCGACAAAGATCTACGTCAAACCGCTATTGGCCGCGCTGAAAGAAACCACCGGCATCAAAGCATTGGCTCATATTACCGGCGGTGGTCTTCCGGAAAACCTGCCTCGCGTCCTTCCGGAAAACACTTCTGCGCGGATTGACCTGGCACAAATCGATCCGCCTGCCGTTTTCTCATGGCTTGCCAAGTCGGGTGGTGTCGCGGAGAGCGAAATGCTGCGAACCTTCAACTGCGGCATCGGCATGGTTGTCGTCGTTTCACAGGACGAAGCAGAAGACGTCATCAAGGTGCTTTCGAGCAGCGGGGAAACGGTCGTTCGCATCGGCCGGATTGAGGCGTCAGCCGGCGCACCTGTCCTGTTCGACAACAGTCTGGACCTCTCGGTATGATCCGTAAACGCACGGCCATTTTGATTTCCGGACGCGGCACCAATATGGGTGCGCTGATTTCCGCCGCGATGGATCCGTCCTTTCCAGCAGAAATCGACCTTGTGATTTCCAACCGGCCGGATGCCAAAGGTTTGGAACGGGCGAGTGAATTCGGCATCCCGACCGCAGTTGTCGATCACAGGGAGTTTGCCGGAGACCGTCAGGCTTTTGAAGCGGCTATAAACGATGTGCTCAAGGAGCACCGCATCGAACTTGTTGCACTTGCCGGCTTCATGCGCATCCTGACGCCTTATCTGGTCAATGCCTGGTCTGGCCGGATGATCAACATCCATCCGGCGCTTCTGCCCTCATTCAAGGGACTTGCAACCCACGAGCGGGCGCTGGAAGAAGGCGTCAAGATCCACGGCGCCACGGTTCACTACGTGTCCGCTGAGATGGACGATGGCCCGATCATCATCCAGGGTGCCGTACCGGTTCTCGACAATGACACACCAGCTTCATTGGCAGCACGCGTCTTGGAAGTCGAACACAAGATTTACCCGAAAGCTCTGGAGCTGGTTGCCTGCGGCAAGGCCAAGGTCAAGGGCGCTCGCGTATTGAGCGGTAGTCAGCCAGATGACATACAAGACCTGATCTGGCCGTAACACCCATTTCTCGACTGACGTTGAGCACGCTTACTTCGTGCCGATCTGATCCATTGAAATTTCGCGCCCAAACACCCTTTCGGCGTTTTGATAGGCTATTTTCTCCGCCACCTTTCGCGGCAGCCTGGAAAGCCAGAGACGGTTCTTGCTCATAATCTCGGAATAATTGTCCCACTGGTTGTTGATCCAGGTGTCGCTGCCGATCATCAACCGATCCTGAAAGTCGAAAACGATTTCGAGCCATTCCGGATCGAGGTTCTCTCCGTTGCCAAGAATGTCATATTCGCGCAAGGACGTATCGGCGAGCAGACCCGGATACTGTTCCATAAGCTCATAAACACCTGCAGCGGGCGTGCTCAATCCGGCATGCGCCCAGATGATCTTGACCTCGGGATCGAGACTGTACAGCCAGCGAACCGGTTCCGGGCCGGAATGAACGTGAAGGTAAAGGTCCCGCTCCTTGGCCATCGCTATGATCTGGCGAAAAAGGGGTTCATCCGACATATCCAGCTGGCGAATATGGAATTCTCCAATTCCCTCGTGGGGATAGGTCTCCAATCTTCCTTCAAGATACGCGTCCATGCCTTTCATCTTGGTCCAGTTCGAAGATCCGGCTGAACCATGATACGGGCGTAGTTCCGGAACGATGCGGTTCGGAGCATATTCCCAAAGCATGATCGTGCCTTCGTCCGGTGTCGACGACACCAGCGCCATGGCAACACCATTCTTGTCCATCAACTCAATGACGCTTTTGACCGGGGAATGGGACCAGGCCGGTTCCTTGTAATGCACATGCGCATCGAACAGCGGCAGGTCTTTCACGGCTTCTCCAATCGGAGTGTGATCGTCATCTGCTGCAATGGGGCTGTTTGTCAGAACACCGCCGAGGCAAACAATTGCCACTATTGCCGAAAGTTTCATCCGATCTTTCAAGTGTCGCTCCCGCATGCTCAGTTGCCTTCGATGATTTGATGCGCCGTTTCCAAAGCTTGCCATAATTCTGAAGATCCACATTGGCCCATGACGGGGGCGACGTCCACCAACGACAAGGCTTGCCAACGTTTGAGGACATACGTGTTAAAGTTCCCGTCAAACGGGAGGAGGCAGCGCGATGAAAAGCGGTGAATTGACGATCCTTGTCGGCACAACCAAAGGTGCTTTTCTGATTTCGGGCGGACCGGACCGATCGGGATGGAAAGTCGGCGGTCCATTTTGCGACGGCTGGCCGATCAATCACGTTGTCGGAGATGGAGAAACCGGAACCCTGTGGGCCGGTGGAGGTGGAGACTGGAACGGTGCCGGTGTCTGGCGGTCGGTTGATGGCGGTGAAAACTGGGACCTCACCAGGCTGACCAAAGGCACGGCGGATGACTGGGCCGCGAACGATCCGGATTTTGCCGCGATGATCGGCTGGAAAGAACACCCCCTGCCCTTTGGTGACGATTTTTCGCAAATCTGGTCACTAGGGTTTTCCCACGGCACTCTCTATGCGGGTACGAAACCGGCAAAACTGCTCGCCAGCATGGATCGCGGAAAAAGCTTTGAACATGTCGAGAGTCTTGCCAAGCATCCATCGTCTGACAGTTGGAACCCAGGTGCGGCGGGGTTGGTGTTGCACACGATAGTCTCCGATCCGGCCGATGCAGATAAACTCTGGATTGGCATATCTGCAGCTGGGGTGTTTGCGACGGAAGACGGCGGCAAAAGCTGGGAACGCCGGAACCGCCTCTCCAATGCAGCGGCCTGTGAAGATCACCAGCATCCGGCGGCGCCCCGCGACGGTGAGACCGGCCACTGTGTGCACAACATGATGCGTGCGCCCGGTGACGGAGACCTGCTCTACCAGCAGAACCATCATGGTGTCTGGCGATCGGCCGACGGCGGACGCAGCTGGGACGACATCAACGACGGGCTTCCCTCCACATTCGGCTTTCCGATACGGGTTCATCCGCGAGATCCGCAAACCCTCTGGACGCTGCCGCTCAACAGCGATGCGGGCGGTCGCTACCCTCCGGACGCTTCAGCCGCGGTCTGGAAATCAACAGATGGAGGCGACACCTGGCAGGCGAAACGAGATGGATTGCCACAAGAAGCCTGTTTTTTCACGGTGCTGCGGCAAGCCATGGCCGGCGATTCCAGAGACCCGGCAGGTCTCTATTTCGGCACCAATTCCGGCTCGGTCTTCGCAAGCCTTGATGAAGGCGAAACCTGGCTGGAAATCGCAGCACACCTGCCAACAGTCTTGTCGGTTGAGGTCGTGGAGAGAGCGTGAGGTGCCTTGTTGGAAACCATCTTGTCACATGCAGGACTTTGGGATGACTGAGAGGTGACAAATCTGATTGCAGGCTTTATACAGTCAATATGCAGTCATTTTTGAAAAGATCGTCTATCGCATGACCGACTGGTGCCCAGACCTTACAAACAGCAATTCTCCCCGTTACATCGCAATTGCCGATAGTATCGAAGACGACATTTCCGCAGGCCGCTTAGGCGCGGGCGACCGATTGCCCGCCCAACGTCAGCTGGCAAGCAGTCTGGGACTAGATTTCACGACTGTCGCGCGAGGCTATGCCGAAGCCCGACGCCGGGGGATCATCTCTTCGCAGGTTGGCAGCGGCACCTTCGTAACCAAACCTGGCGACAGCGAAGCGGCCGCGCAGTCTCGAGATCCGAGGCGGACCTGCACACCCGATTTTTCAATGAACCTTCCTCCGGAGCCGACCGATGCCGCGCTTACGGCAAAAATGCAGGAAGGTTTTGCTGCGCTGACCTCTGATCTTTTTCCGCTCCTGCGCTATCAGACATTCGAGACTTCTGAGCTCGACTCGCGTGCGGCCGTGAAGTGGCTTGAAAGCGTCGGCCTCTCCCCTTCACCGGAGCAGGTCCTGTATTCACCTGGCGCTCAGTCCGCTCTTATCAATGCTCTTGTTTCATTCACCTATCCCGGCGATAAAATCGCGTGCGAGAATATCACTTATCCAGGCATTCGATCCGTATGCGCTCAACTGAACCTGAACCTCCTCGGATTGGAAACGGACGAAGGCGGCATCCTGACAGAGGCGTTTGAAAAGGCCTGTCGAATGCAGGATATCAAGGCGCTTTATGTCAACCCGACGCTTCATAATCCGACCGCAAGAACCGTGCCTTATCAAAGACGCAAGGACCTTGCGGCTATCGCACAACGTTTCGGCATTCCAATTCTGGAGGATGATGCGTATGGGCAGCTCAGCAATAAGGCACCGCTCCCATTTGCCGCCATCGCCCCGGACGTGACCTGGTACATCGGATCGCTTTCCAAATGCCTTGGCGCGGGTTTGCGCCTCGCCTATGTGCTGGCACCGAACAAGGGAATGGCGTGGCAGTTTTCCCGCGCTGTGCGCACCTCTCAGGTGATGGTCTCCCCGTTATCGATCGCCCTCGCGACGCGCTGGATAGAGGATGGTACGGCCAGCGAACTTCGTGACAGGATCAGAAGCGAGAGCACTGCGCGCCAGATAATGGCAACCAAACGCCTGGCAGGGCATGAGTTTTCATCTGATTCCGATGGATTTCATCTATGGTTGACACTGCCGAACGACTGGTCGCGCTCGACCTTTGTCAGTCAAACACGCAGCTTGCAGATAGGCATTGTCGAGAGCGACGCTTTTGCCGTTGTGGGCGCTGCGCCTGAAGCAGTTCGCATCAGTCTCGGCGGCCCTATTACACGGGAACAGCTTGCAAACTCGCTGGATGTTGTGGCGCATACACTAAACGCATCACCACAACGGGCCTCGGTCTATTTCTAGGCAGAACTGCCGCTGCGTCAAAATAGCCATTATGCCGCAGACAAATGTCTTGATTTGATCGCACGTTTCCTTATTTTGAATGCAATCACTTCCCTTCATTTTTTAAATGAC
>NZ_JAILWL010000134.1 GCF_025698965.1 Roseibium sp. | reverse complement strand
GTTTCACTGGCGGCCCTTGTGACTTCCATGATGTTGGTTGTCACTTGTCCGGTGCCCATTGCGGCCTGTTCGACACTGGCGGCGATTTCCTGTGTCGCGGCGGTTTGTTCTTCGACAGCTGATGCGATCCCCGATGCAATTTCGTTGATTTCAGCAATTGTTGCACCGATGTTCTGGATTTCCGAGACCGCGCCGTCCGTCTCGGATTGGATGCTCGCGATCTGCTGGCCGATTTCTTCCGTCGCCTTTCCGGTCTGGCTTGCCAGTTCCTTCACTTCTGCTGCGACAACTGCAAATCCCTTGCCGGCTTCACCGGCGCGTGCAGCTTCGATCGTGGCATTGAGCGCCAGAAGATTGGTCTGTTCGGCGATATCTGAGATGAGCTTTACAACATCGCCGATTTTTTGAGCCGCAACTGCCAGTCCCTGGACTTGCTTATCGGTGCTCGTTGCCTGTTCGACCGCGCGACCTGCAATTTCCGCCGACTGGGAAACCTGCCGTGAGATTTCATGTATCGAGCTGCTCAATTCCTCAGTTGCACTGGCAACCGTCTGAACGTTTGAGGAGGCCGTTTCCGCAGCAGTCGCAACTGTGGTTGCCCGGTCGTTGGTATCGCTTGCGATATCCGACATGGAATTAGCAGTGCTTTCCATTTCCGTCGATGCACTGGCAACGGCCTTGAGCAATTCGGACACTTCGGCGTCAAACTCTTGCGTCAGGTTTTCGATATGGTGTGATCGAGCCTCGCGGGACTTGAGTTCTTCCGCTTCGCGTTCAGACAGTTCGTCTGCCTTGACCATGTTTTCCTTGAACACCTGAACCGCTGATGCCATCGCGCCGATTTCGTCTTTGCGGCTCTGATCCGGGATCTTGATCGATTTGTCCCCTTCGGCAAGAGATTTCATGGAGACCGTGATTGACTTGATAGGTTTCGAAATTCCCATCCCGATGAACCACGCAGCGAGCGACCCAAGCGCGATGCTGATCACTGCTACGGCAATCGTCATCTGAACCGCGGAGTCCAGAGCGGCAGTCGTTTGCGGTCCGACCCGGTCTTGTTCTGTCTTGATCGCAAGCTTCAGTTCTTCCATCTCTGCTGCGACTTTCGGGCCGATGGTATCAAGCGTGCCGGAGATAATGGTGTTGCGTTCGAATATGGTGTCGCGAACTTCCTTGAAGACCTCGATGTAATCAATATGAAGTTTTTCAGCTTCTTCGGAGAGTTTTCTTCTTGCCGGGTTTTGAAGTGCTGACATCAGAGTTTCGTAGTTTTGGGTTATTTCACCCGATTCCGTTAGCGCGCGCTCATAATCGGCCTGTTTGTTGGTGACCAGAAATTTCGATGCATACAAGCGCATCAGCAACAAATTCCGTTGAACCTTGCCTGCGAGAAACGCTGCGTCAGCATCTGCATCCTCGTAGGCGCTTTTCATGACTTCAGTGAGTTTTCGTTCTATCTGGGGACCAACCGTATCCAGAGTTCCAAGAACAAGCTCATTCCGTCTCGCCTGAAGGTTGGTTACCTCATCGAATGCATGAATGTATTGCTGCAGACTATCACCCGCCTGGGCAACAACCTGCTGTTTCGACCCGGCGTCCACGAGGGAAGCAAGTTGGGTGTTGAGCTCCAGCGTCTTTGCCGAACGCTCCTTGACCTTTGTTATCGCTTCGTCCGATGCATGAATGATGAAATTCTTGACCGCGAGACGGGCTTCAAGAAGGTTTGCCTGAACCCTGCCTGCCTGATTGGTCTGAAGAGCAATCGAGCGGTATCTCTTGAACTGATCGCTGCCTTCCTTGAGGCTCAGACCGCTTGTCGTGCCAATGAACAGCAGGAGCATTAGGACTGCACCAAAGCCTCCAAACACCTTGAACGAGATTGGTATGTTTTTCAGCATTTTCATGTCACCTCTAATTGAAGCTTTAAACCAAAACAAACGCAGGGGAATCAGTGGCTTGTCAGCCAAATTTCGATATTTCGAAACTAGTAGGTGTCGTAAAATGTTAAGCTTTTATTTCGCAGGACTCGAATGCAACCAGCGGTCATTTAGAATTTTTTAGCGCCTGACAATAGTGACAATAAATTCGGTGCGATTTAATTTGCTTCCCGAAGTTTTATGCGTTGGCACCGCCCGGATCATGTTGATTCGTTTTGTTGCAGCTGAACGCTTTCATCGCTCAATCGGATTGGAAAAATGATGCATTCGGACGCTGACGACGTCGCCGCTGCCACCGCGCAAGACGACGAGACTCTCAAATTCTACACCTCAGAAGCACCCGTCTACACGGCAAGCGGCAAGGCAGGGGTAAGCACGCATCTTGCCGCGTTTTTGAAACGCCTGCCGCGTGGCGCGAAGATCCTGGAGCTTGGCTGCGGCGGTGGCCGGGATGCCGAAGCGATGATGGCGGCAGGGTTTGAGTTCGAGCCGACGGACGGGACACCGGAAATTGCTGCCAGGGCAGAAGAACGGCTCCGGCACCCGGTACGGATCATGCGGTTCGACGAGCTTGAAGCCGACCAGGCCTATGACGCCGTCTGGGCAAATGCATCGCTTTTGCACGTACCGCGCAAAGCGCTGCCGGGTATATTGACCCGGGTTCGAAACGCCCTGAAACCCGGCGGCTATCATTTTGCCAGTTATAAAGGCGGAGGTCAGGAAGGCCGCGACGTGTTCGGACGCTATTACAACTATCTCTCCCGCGAAGACCTTGTTGACAGTTACAGCCGGTCAGGCGACTGGGAAACGGTTTCAATCGTGGAATATCTCGGGGGTGGGTATCAAACCAAGGTTCAGGGCCCATGGATCGCAATCACGGCCAGACGGCCCGATTGAAACCTTGGCTGACGCCCGGGTACACTCACAAAAACGCCACCTTGCCCGTCGAAATCTCATAAACCCCGGCCACTGACGAGATTTCTCCCTTAGTGTGAAGATCAGCCAAAACCGGATGGGCGACAGTGGCTTTTTCCGCGTTGAGTTTGGCGTTTTGGGCGATGGCGGCGGACAAAAGGTCAGGCGGATTGCCCGGTATCACGTCATAGACGGCCGGGCGGATGGCATTGACGAGACTGGGAATGTGGCCGGGAGGCAGGGTCTTGCTTTCGATGGACTTGATCGTCGCATCGACCGCACCGCAGGCCGAGTGCCCGAGAATGATGATGGTTTTGACACCAAGGACCGCTGCGCCGTATTCCAGACTGGCGAGCCCGTCCTCATTGATGAAATTGCCCGCTACACGCACAACGAAAATATCGCCTGGTCCCTGATCGAAAATGAGCTCCGGAACGACACGGCTGTCCGAACAGGTGACGACGGCCGCAAAGGGCTGTTGTCCGACGGATCTCAAAGTCCGTCCATGGGAATGGTCGGTATAGATTGGCTGGTTGGCGACATAACGCGCATTGCCGTCCTTCAGGCGCTGCAAGGCATCGTCGGGTGTGGCCGGCGGCGCTTCATTTTCCTGGGCAAGGACTTTGGAGGCGGTTGTGGCCGCGAAAGTAGCCGCCAATCCACCGGCAAGAAGGTTTCTGCGGTTCAACAATCTGCTTGAACATCTCCGGCACATAATTTCCTCCCTGAAAAACTCCGGCTGAAACCGGATGTCATGTCAACTGCCCGATGGGAGCCATCCCGGGACGGGAAGGGTTCTCCTCGCAATGACACACATAACCCATTGAGCATTCGCTCTGTTTTCAAAACACGCGAAAGCCTAACACGCCTAGATTGAAACGCACACAAAAAGCGGACGCAGAGAGAGGAGGCTAAATTTCCAGGAAAATCAGTTTTATTTTGCGGTGCGGTAGAATTTGCGAGGTGGTTTTAAGTTATTTGGGTAAAGTGCGGAAATTAAATCATAATTTTTAAACTGTGCACATTTTATCAACAGCTTTGCTTTTACTTGTTGAAACTTAATAAAAGGGATTTACATCAGGTAATGAATTGCGCAGTATTAACTCAACTACTGAGGAATTACTGACCCGGTTACGGCAGGCAGGTGTTGATAAAGGATTTCTCGGTAGCTCACGGCCGGTCTGGCAAGGGCTCTCCTAACGGGGATGTTTCGAACCAAGTGCCGGGTGCCGCGTGGGGTGCTTCAAAAGCGACAGGTGGCGTGAAAGCGAGACGTGTCGTGGATGGGGCCCCGGTAATCTGATGGACAGCGGGTTATCTGTTCGATCAGCACGATCTGCGCAACCTCTGGGTTACGTGGCCGTGGACCGAGGCTCCTTCGGGAGACCACGGTCATCGTTAAAAGCAAAGATGGATATGGCATCCAAAACCGCTAGGCTTTGATGTGGTATCTGAAATCTTTCTTTAACACAGGGGGGCGCTGGCTACGGCCGGCGTCCTTTCCTTGTTTGAGGTGGTTTCTCAACCGCTGGCCTCAGAATATTCTGATCAGTCCAATGCACATCATGCCGCTCTCAGTCGCAAGTCAGCTTGATCCTGCTGCCGGGAATGTTTTTACGCGGCGCATTCTCCAAATCGAAATCCGCTAGACAGCGGGTGTTCACCGCCCAGCCATCAAAGGGGGCAATGCCTTGGTCCAGTTCTTCACGTGTCGGGTCACTTGGCTTTCGAAAGGGCAGAATACCGCAGACTGGACAGAAATAGTCTTTGGCTGAGCGCGAGCCCCATTGATAAAGGGTGAGGTCATTTAGCGGCGTCAGCAGTTTAAGGTCATCCTTCGGAATCCGGTGGATCAGCGCGCCGCGCATACGGCAGACCGAACAATCGCAAACGCGCACGTGATCGATTTCCGCAAGAACCTCAAAGCGGATGCGGCCACAATGACACGCGCCCTGATATGTCTGCTTCATTGCGAGCCGATCCGTCTGCTGGGTTTGGGTTACATGCATTGAGGATGATCTCTGCGCGGACAGTTTTAGTCAACGAAAGGAACAGTCAGGTCCTGCGGTAGATCGCCATCACCACACCGTTTTCCGTCTGTTCGTGTTTGACCAACCGGAGCGTGTTTGGTGCGGCGCCCGGGTCGAACAACCGCTTGCCGCACCCGGCGACAACCGGAAAAGTCCAGAGGCGAAATTCGTCGATCAGATCATGGGCTAGCAGCGTTTGAATCAGGTTGGCACTGCCATGCACCTGCAGCAAAGGGCCGGCCGAACGCTTCAAGGCGCGCAGATTTGCTGGAACATCACCTGAAATGAGGTGGGAATTAGCCCAGCCAAGATCCGGTTTGCCCCGTGAGACGACATATTTGCGAGCCGCGTTCATCATGCCCGCCGGTTCGTCTTCAGCCTGTGTCCAGTGTTCAGCGAATAGATCGTAGGTCTTGCGGCCGAAAAGCATGTCATAAGGCATTGCCATCGCTTCGCGGCCAACCTGTATCATTACCTCTTCCCAGAATGGCGCGGCCCAGCCTCCCTTTTCAAAGCCGCCGGAAAGATCTTCATCCGGTTTGCTCGGTCCCTGCATGACACCGTCCAGGGTTACAAAAGTCAAAATCGCCAAGTCTCTCATAACAGTCCCTCCAGAATTCAGGCGCAATTGGCCGCAAAAAGCGGCTTACCGTGTCGAGAATCGTATGTTACCATATAGTAATCTAACCATATGGTGAAATAAAATGTCTACCGATAATTTGAGCCTCACCCTTTCAGCTCTGGCACATCCGGCACGGCGTTCCATTCTGGCGCGGTTGACTGGGGGCGAGTTGACGGTCTCGGAGCTGACAGAGCCATTCGACATGACGGGTCCGGCGATTACCAAGCATCTGAACGTTCTGGAACGGGCTGGTCTGATCGAACGCCTGCGCGACGCTCAGCGGCGGGGCCCTGCCGGTTGAAACCCGGCCCGCTGAAAGAGGTGTTCAATCTGGTCGAGCCATACAGCAAATTTTGGGACGAAAGCTTTGACCGCTTGGATGAGCTTCTGGCCGAGCGGGGAGGTGAGGACGATGTTTGAGGTTGCCGGCAGTGAGCCGGACGCACAGGAGTTGGTTTTCTCCCGCGTGTTTGCCGCGCCCGCTGTCACAGTCTTTCGTGCCTGGACGGATCCTAAACAGCTTGTGCGTTGGTGGGGCCCACGCGATTTTTCCCTGACAATCAACACCATGGATGTGACCGTCGGTGGCATCTGGGACTACGTCCTTCATGGGCCGGATGGCATGGATTATCCCAATCGTGCGGTATTTGAAGAGGTGGATCCGCCTATTCGTCTGGTTTTCTTCAATTCAGGCGGCCATGTCAGCGACCGGCATCTGACCTGCCGGATGGTCGTGACATTTGAAGACAAGGTGCTTGAGGGAAACGGGATGCACACCCTTGTAACATTGCGCATGCAGTTCGAGACATCGGTGGCGCTGGACCGGGCAAAGGCCAGGGGGGCGGAAGAAGGCGGTCAGGAGAGCTTTGCGCGCCTGTCGGAGTGGCTGAAATGTCGCGGACCGTATTCCTGAGAACCTGTCCGATCCGGTTTTCTAAGGCGATTACATTTTTATCGGACCGAGAGGTTGGATAAGGCGCCAATTGCAATACAGGCAAACACGGAAGTTGCGGAGATATTCGGTTGCTTTGGCTTGACAATGCAGTCGAATAGGCACCGGATCGAAGCTGATTTCACGGCAGCTCAGCTGTCATCATGGGGCCAACATTCCGGTTGACCGGTCAGTTTCTCCGCATTAGATTTTTCGTGTCCATTGCAAGAAGAAAGGAGGACCAGATGCATTTCACGTGCTACCGCGTCCGTGGTCCCGTCTTCGCCCCGCAAACGCGTTTGTGGGGCTGATCGCAGGACATCCTGTCACGACGATCTGCCCTTAAGGCAGCCTGAACGGCTAAACAAATCAGATCTTAAAGACGTGACACATGACCTTGATCAACCTGCGCAATGCTGGCGTAACCCTTTCAGCACCGCTGTTTTCCGACGTGAATCTCACCATTGGCAAGGCCGACCGTATCGGTCTCGTGGCAGCAAATGGCAGCGGCAAATCCACCTTGCTGCGTGCCGTGGCCGGTGAGACGGAATTCACCCAAGGCGAACTTACCACCGCCCGTGGCCTCAGGATCGGCTTCGTCTCCCAGGACGTTCCTGAGGAGCTATTGGCCAAATCTTTCTATGAGGCAGTCCTGTCGGCGCTCGATCCGGATCAGGCAGAAAACGAAAGCTGGCGGGTTGATATTGCCCTCGCAGACCTGGACGTACCCGGCGAACTCTGGCAGCGGCCGCTTGCCGCGCTCTCCGGAGGTTGGCAACGGGTCGCCTTGCTTGCCCGGACCTGGGTGAGCGAGCCCGATGTGTTGCTGATCGACGAACCCACCAACCACCTGGATCTCGGCCGTATCGGTCTTTTGCAGCGTTGGTTCGAGACAATTGCGCGTGGGACACCCCTCGTGGTGGCAAGTCATGACCGCGCCTTTTTGGATGCAGTCACCAACCGCACTTTTTTCCTGCGTCCTGAGCAGTCATTTGAGTTTGCGCTTCCCTACAGCATGGCCCGGCAGGCATTGGATGAAATCGATGCCGCAGCAGCACGCCAGTTCGAAAAGGACATCGGTAAAGCCAATCAACTTCGCCGGCAGGCAGCAAAACTCAAGAATATCGGCATTAATTCCGGATCAGACCTGCTGCTGACCAAAACCAAGCAACTGAAAGAACGGGCGGACAAGATAGAAGGCAGCGCACGTCCTGCCGGCGGCGAACGCCCGGCTGGTAGTATCCGTCTGGCAAATTCAGGCACTCATGCCAAATCGCTCGTCGCGATCGAGGAGACCGAAATAGTCGTTCCGGACGGACCAACCTTGTTTGAAACCGGAAGGCTCTGGATCAATCGCGGTGATCGAATTGTCGTGCTTGGGACGAATGGCTCCGGTAAGACCTGCTTGCTGAGCCGTGTTATCCGTGCGTTGACAGGTGAAGATGCCGATATTCGTGTGTCACCGACAGTTGTGCCGGGGGTATCCGATCAAGCTCTTTCACAGCTGGACCGGTTCACGACCCCGATGGATGCGATCACGAAGAACTCGGACGTTGGAGACCGTACTGCCCGGGCTCTGCTTGCAGCAGCCGGCATCTCCATTGAACTTCAGGACAGGCGTATTTCCGTTCTTTCTGGAGGTCAGCGCAGCCGAATTGCCATGCTTATCTTACGGCTCGCGGAACCCAATTTCTATATCCTGGACGAACCGACAAACCATCTGGATATAGAAGGTCAGGAGGCCCTGGAACTTGAATTGCTGAAGCAGGGTGCAACCGCGCTTCTGGTCAGTCACGACCGGACCTTTGTGCGCAACGTCGGCACCCGGTACTGGCTGATCGAGGGCAGGCGCCTCGTCGAGGTCGATGACCCGGAAACATTTTTCGCAAGACAATTGGAGTAAGAACGCGCACGAGCCAGGCAGCGGATCTGGTTCGTGTATTTCACTCTGGAGTATCCTGATTGACCAAAACGGATACTCTAGTTGCGTGGTCAGCGGCGGCACTTTCCAGTGCGGCCGCCCATAGCTATGTGAGCATTACCGGCGTTTGCCGAAAGATGGCTTGCCACCACCTGTTTTCCGCAGACGGCTGAGGGGCTCGCCAGGTTCAACGGCGCGCCTCGTATCGTCACTTCGGCGATTGAAAAAGTTGTTCGCGTTGTCAACGAATTCGTCGTCTGCCTTTACCAAGGCCTCTTCCGAAGATTTGAGCGATTGCGCGCGCATCTGCGCAATTCGCCGCTTTTCACCGACGAACTCTACTCCGCAACGCAAACCCTCTTCCCAGCGGCGTTCGCAGGTGACTTCGTAGTCTTCAAGGTCGATGTAAAGTTCGAAGTGCTTCGGCAGCATGTAAGCCTGCTCGAATTCCAGCATGGCGCCGCCTTGCGAAATATTGCGCACAAGACAGGGAATGGATCTGAGGCCGTTTTGAAAGACCATCTTGCCTTTCTTGAACACGCGGGCGCGCCGGTCACGCTCGGCAATTTCGCTGTCTTGCTCTTCTTCCGCATTCTGCTGCGGTGCGGGATTGACGTCAGACATCTTGGTCTCGCAACTATTTGAAACTTGAGGGCAGGGAACCCTTCCGCAACGACAATAACCATGAATGCCTTGCCAATCTGTGAATCTCATCGAAGACTCTAGGCAGAAATCACAATTTGACCGCGATTTGGGTGATATTCTCGCGACCTATGCGAGGTTGAAAGGCAGTGCACAACTTTGCATGGAAAAAGTCGGTTAATCGGCAATCGTCGCTGGGACCGGTCATTCAGATGATAGAAAGAACTCGTAAGGAATGCCCGCACTCTTGAACTACGAAACAAAAGCCCTTATGCGAATGCCAGATTACAAGATGCATTTTCTTTTCCGGTGCATTCGTGGAACGCCATTCCTTGAATTGAAACACATTGTTCCTTTTATTGACCAGCAAGCCAGGCAGGCAATTTAATTGCAGTTCCAATAGGGAATTGCGCGAACTGAGGCGTAAATGACAGAAGATCAGATATCTTTTTTAGTGGCTCTTGCTATTCAATCTGGCGAGGAGATTTTGAAGATTTATGCGGAGCCGTTTGAAGTTTTGTCGAAGGGGGATGGTTCTCCTGTGACGGTTGCGGACGAGGCGGCTGAGAAGGTAATTCTTGCTGGTTTGTCAGAAGTGTTTCCGGACATTCCTGTTGTTGCCGAAGAGTCTGTTGAGGCGGGCAATCTGCCGGATGTCGGCGACCGTTATTTTCTGGTGGATCCGCTGGATGGCACGAAGGAATTTTTGAAGAAGAACGGCGAATTCACGGTCAACATTGCGTTGGTCGATCAGGGACGGCCGGTGTTTGGTGTCGTCTCGGCACCGGCGCTTGGCGAGATTTTCTGGGGTGGTTCCGAGGGGGCTTTCAAGGGCCGGATCGAAGCAGGTGATGTTGTCGATATCGCGCCAATTTCGGTACGCCAGCCGCCGGCTGACGGGTTGAGCGTTCTGGCCAGCCGGTCGCATCTGTCTGAAGAGACAAGTGCGCTGATCGAGCGATTGAATGTTGCCGAACGTGTTTCCGTGGGCTCGTCATTGAAGCTGTGCTGGGTGGCGGCCGGCAAGGCGGATCTTTATCCGCGCCTGGCGCCGACGATGCAGTGGGACATTGCGGCGGGTGATGCGGTTGTTCGCGCGGCGGGCGGCTGCGTGGTCCTTGCTGACGGCGGCGAGGAATTTGTCTATCGGGTGCCTGAGGGGGCCTCCAAGGACGATCTGCGCAATCCTTTTTTTATAGCGGCCAGCTCCAGGGAGCTGCTGCCCGGGTTTGCTCCGGCGGCCTGATGATACAAGCTGCGGTTTTTTGACAGGCTGCAGCACCCGATGTCCGGCCGGGTATCCGGTCCAACGGAAAAGCGACTATGAATATGCAATCTTATGGGCTCACGCCTGAGCGCCTCAGCAATCTGAAGCGTCTGGAAGCGGAAAGCATCCACATCATCCGTGAGGTGGCGGCTGAATTTTCCAATCCGGTCATGCTGTATTCCATCGGTAAGGATTCCGGTGTCATGCTGCATCTGGCGATGAAGGCGTTTTATCCCTCCAAGCCGCCGTTTCCGCTGCTTCACGTAGACACGACCTGGAAGTTCCGGGACATGATCAAGTTCCGCGATGAGACGGCCAAGCGTCTGGGGCTGGATCTTCTGATCTATACCAATCCGGAAGGTCTTGAGAAGAACATCAATCCGTTCGACCACGGCTCGTCGGTGCACACGCACGTGATGAAGACGGAAGCGTTGAAGCAGGCGCTGAACAAATACGGCTTTGACGCGGCTTTCGGCGGGGCACGTCGTGACGAGGAGAAGTCGCGGGCGAAAGAGCGCGTGTTCTCGTTCCGCAATGCCAATCACGGCTGGGACCCGAAGAACCAGCGTCCGGAGCTGTGGAACCTGTACAACGCCCGGGTTGCCAAGGGCGAGAGCATCCGGGCATTCCCGTTGTCGAACTGGACCGAGCTGGACATCTGGCAATACATCCTGACGGAGAACATTCCGATGGTGCCGTTGTATCTGGCTGCCAAACGCCCGGTTGTTGAGCGGGACGGCATGCTGATCATGGCCGATGACGATCGGATGAAGCTGCTGCCGGGAGAGAAAATCGAAGAAAAGACGGTGCGCTTCCGCACGCTTGGCTGTTACCCGCTGACAGGAGCGATTGAATCGGATGCGGACACGTTGCCGGCGATTGTCCGGGAAATGCTTATTGCCCGCACGTCGGAGCGCCAGGGCCGTCTGATCGACAAGGACGAAAGCGCGTCGATGGAGAAGAAGAAGCGGGAAGGATATTTCTAAGATGACCAGCAGCGACATTCAGGATGCGGCCGAAACCGCGGTCACCGATTATATCCTTGCCCAGGAAACGAAGGACCAGCTACGGTTTTTGACCTGCGGTTCGGTTGACGACGGCAAGTCGACGCTGATCGGGCGGCTCCTTTACGATACCAAGCTGATCTTCGAGGACCAGCTGGCGGCGCTTGAGCGCGATTCCAAGAAGCACGGCACGGTTGGGGAAGAGATCGATCTTGCCCTTCTGGTCGACGGTCTTGAGGCAGAGCGCGAGCAGGGGATCACCATTGATGTGGCCTATCGCTTCTTTGCGACCGACAAGCGCAAGTTCATAGTTGCCGACACGCCGGGCCACGAGCAGTATACGCGGAACATGGCAACGGGAGCGTCGACGGCGGACCTTGCGGTGCTGCTTGTAGATGCGCGCAACGGTCTGATGGTTCAAACGCGCCGGCATGCGTTCATTGCCTCGCTTTTGGGGATCCGTCACGTTGTTCTGGCGGTGAACAAGATTGATCTTGTGGGTTTTTCCGAAGAGCGGTTTGACGAAATCCGCAAGGAATTCGAGACATTTGCCAACGGCTTCGACTTTGAAACCTTGCAGGCGATCCCGATGTCGGCGCGCTACGGCGACAACGTCACCGGCAAAAGCGGCAAGATGCCCTGGTATGCGGGTCCGACGCTTCTGGAGCATCTGGAGACGGTCGAGGTCGGTGAGCATGTTCTGGAGGCGCCGTTCCGCTTTCCCGTCCAGTGGGTAAACCGCCCCAATCTGGATTTCCGTGGGTATTCGGGCACGATTGCCAGCGGCCGGGTTGCGGTTGGCGAGGAGCTTGTGGTTGCCGGTCCGGCGAAACAGTCGCGGGTCAAGACCATTGTCGGTGCCGGTGGCGAGGTTGAGGCGGCGCGCGCCGGCGAGGCGGTGACGATCACGCTGGAAGACGAGATTGACATCTCCCGGGGCGATTTACTGTCATCAACGGCGAACCGCCCGGATGTGGCCGATCAATTTGCCGCCCATGTGATCTGGATGTCGGACGAACCGCTGCTGCCGGGGCGGCCGTATCTTTTGAAGATCGGCACGCGCACGGTGACGGCAACGGTGTCGGAGATCAAGCACAAGATCAACGTGAACACGTTCGAACACATGGCGGGCAAGACGCTTGAGCTGAACGAGATTGCCTTCTGCAACTTCGCGCTGTCCTCCTCCGTGCCGTTTGATCCTTATGAGGCCAATCACACGACAGGTTCGTTCATTCTGATCGACCGGATGTCGAACGCGACGGTTGGTGCGGGCATGATCTGGTTTGCGCTGCGCCGGGCGAGCAACATTCACTGGCAGGCGCTGGACGTGGACAAGACCGCCCGTTCGGAAAAACTGGGGCAGAAGCCGGCGGTTCTGTGGTTCACGGGCCTGTCCGGATCGGGCAAGTCGACCATTGCCTCAATTGTCGAAAAGAAGCTGCATATTGACGGCCGGCACACCTACACGCTGGACGGTGACAATGTGCGCCACGGGCTGAACAAGGATCTGGGCTTTACCGATGCGGACCGGGTGGAGAACATCCGCCGTGTGGGCGAGGTGGCCAAACTGTTCACCGATGCCGGGCTGATCACGCTTGTGTCGTTCATCTCTCCGTTCAAATCCGAGCGGCGTCTGGCACGCAGCCTGATGGCAGAGGACGAGTTCATCGAGGTCTTTGTCGACACGCCGATCGAGGAATGCCGCAACCGCGACCCGAAAGGGCTCTACGCCAAGGCGGACCGGGGTGAGATCAAGAACTTCACCGGCATCGACAGCCCCTACGAGGCTCCGGAAAACCCCGAGATCCACGTCAAAAACGTCGACAGGGATCCGGAAGATGTTGCTGAGGAAATCATCAACTATCTGAAAGGTAAGGGCTTCCTGAACGGGGTGGAGACCGGAAACGGTTCTTGAGGCGTCTTTTGCACTCCGCTGGTGCAAACCAATCCGTGTGCCCCGATGCTTCAGGGCCTAGGAAACACCCAAAGACCCGGGCAGCAAGTGTTGCCCGGGTTGTTCGGTTCAGTCAGGCAAATCCAGTCAGAACGGAGTGATCCGGC
>NZ_JAILWL010000133.1 GCF_025698965.1 Roseibium sp. | reverse complement strand
TGTGGTTTCTAATCAGGTTGTTCCCTTTAGGGCCTGAAGTGGCGTTTTGCCTTTGATGCCCATGTGTGGCCGCTTGGCGTTGTACCAGTCAAGCCATCTTGGCAGGTCGGCCTCGCGTGTCAGGGACGATTTGAACGGAATGGCGTAGGCCCATTCCCGTAGCATTGTCTGGATAAAGCGCTCTGCCTTGCCATTGGTTTTGGGTGTGTAGGGCCGGGTTCTGATGTGACGGATGGCAAGGCGCTGAAGGGTTCTTCGGAACAGCCTGGCAATGTAGCCGGAGCCGTTGTCTGTCATGACCCGTTCTACCTTGACGCCCCGCGCCTTGAACCAGCGTAGCGCCCGGATCAGGAAGCCGGTGGTGGACCGGCGGGTTTCGTCGGGCAGGACCTCGACATAGGCCAGCCGCGTTGCATCGTCGATGGCGACATGCAGATAGTCCCATCCCGCTCCCTGACTGCGCCCCTTGCGAGAGCCTGTGATCCGATGGCCGGTGCGCTCGAACCGCCCGAGTTTCTTGATGTCCAGATGTAGTAGTTCGCCAGGGTTCTGGCGCTGATAGCGCCGCACAGGCGGCTTGGGTTCGAGGCTGGCGAGACGGCCAAGACCAAGACGAGCCAACCATCCGGCAACCGTCGAACGGGCAAGATCCAGCTTTTCGCCGATCTCGGCCCCGGTCAGCCGATAATCCCGGCGCAAACGACCGATCGCACCGATCTGATGCGCCATCGTCTTGTTGGCGACGGTGTGCGGTCTGGAAGACCTGTTCTCCAGCCCGGCCGACCCCAGCATCCGGTACCGTTTCAGCCATTCCCGGGTTCGCCGCTCGCTCAAGCCAAACTCTGTCGCCACTATTTTAACCGGACGTCCTTCTTCAACGATCCGGCGGATCATCTCCGCTCGACCAAGCGGCGTCGTTCGGGCATTCTTGTGTGGGTTGTTCATCCTTGAAACCTTCCGGTGAGAGTTTGGCGACAAACACCTTCAGGCTTTCAATCCGGATGAACAACCTCCTCAGAACTCACAACTAGGCGGCAAGTAGAAAGATATGATTTGCAGTATGGCCCAGCTTACGCATGAAGTGCCTCCATTACCCAAAGAACGTTTGCCACAGGCAACCTGAGATCAATTTCGAGCAGATGAGAAACAAGGAGGAAAGCCTCTCAGAGCCAACCACAATTCTATCGCGGTTCCGAAATCTCGTAGGAGTTCGCGAGGGCCCAGGGGTTCACGTCCCTGACGGTCCTGCAGCAAGGCTGTCGAGGCAGTCGGCGTTGGAAAGCGCCCTCACCAGGAAAACTAAGCCTTTCCGCCGCAGATTAAAACCTCCATTCCCCGAAGGTTCGGAGTTGTTTGTGGAGATTGAATTTTGAAGATTGAAGTTTGAAACTGAGAGCTCGCTTGCGGACAAGCTTTCGCAGGTTCTCTCTCACAAATTCAACCCTTCTCCTTCAAAACCCAACTTTCCCACGCCAACATCATCTCGCGGCGTTGCTCAAGAAGGTCCGTTCGGTGGTAGGCCGCCTCGGTAGCGTTTCGAATAGTATGGGCAAGCGCACGTTCTGCCAGATCCCGTGGGTATCCGTTTTCGGACGCCCAGTCGCGAAAACTCGACCGAAAGCCATGAGCGGTTGCGATACGACCCGGCGTATCGCTGGCCACGTTGTTGTCCCGCAAACACTTGGTGAGCGTCATGTCGCTGACGGGCGTGTTCTTTCGCGAGGGGAACACAAGCGACGTTTTTTCTAGATCTGCACCTTCTTTCACTCCTTCCATCAACTCCAGGAGATACGGCGATAACGGCACACGATGGGCAACTTTTGCTTTCATTCGCTGGGCCGGCAGCGTCCAGACACGATTGTCGAAGTCAATTTCGGTCCACTCCATCTGCCGAACTTCGCCCGAGCGCGCAGCGGTCAGGATCAAGAATTCAAGCATAAGTTTGGTCGGTGTCTGCAATCCGCTACGCAGAACGTCACGCACGAAGACCGGCACATCACGCCAGGGCACGGCAGGCTGGTTGGCGACACGCTCTCTTTTTCCGGGTTGCTTGGGGAGAATTTGGCTCACCACCGAGACCGGGCTTGCAAGGATGTAGCCGTGAGCCGCGCACCATTTCATGACGGCGTCGCAGCGCTGTTTGACCCGCGAAGCGGTCTCGGGTTTCTCAAGCCAAATAGGTTTCAGCGCAACCGCAAAATCTGCAGGCGTCAGATTTGATACCTGCACCCTCCCGATGGATGGAAACACATATTGCTCAAGCGTATTGATCCATTGATCGGAATGTTTCTTGTTTCGAAATCCAGGCTTCAGGTCTTCGTGGACTTGGCGTGCCGCCTCGGCAAATGTCGGGAGCGATAATTTTCGCTTCTCGCCCTCAAGAGCCCGCTTGCGATCCTCAATCGGATCTTTTCCGCTTTCCAGCAGCCTGCGCGCCCGGAACGCCTCTTCTCTGGCAATTTTGATCGACACCACCGGATAACTGCCCAGTCCCATGTCGCGTCGTTTACCCGTCTCAGGAGATTTGAACCGAAAGACCCATTTGCCTTTACCCAAAGACGCACCGGGAAAGAAATACAGGCCCCGTACCGCCCCATCCGAGATGGCCTTGTCACCCGGTTTGCATTTTCTGGCTTTTGCGTCAGTGAACATTGATTTCGGAGACCCATCTTTCAAAATTCAATAGCTTCAGACCATCAATCAGCCCATCACAAATGGTGCCGTTCAATTAGACTGCATGAGACCGAGTGATACGCTGATTTGAATCTTTAAGTCAAATCTCTCAATAATTACAAACAATAATGACTTCAGCTAAGTGCAATTGAGATGATATGAGACAGTTTTTATGGCGGACTCTCTCTCCGCCATATTTCCTTCAGAATCGATTTGCTCCGAGCGGATGACAAGCCGGTGTTGCGCCCAGGCGTATGAACTCGGGCCGGTCAGCCTTGTTTTCTTCGTAAGGCGTGCGGCGGGCTCTTTTCAGAACATGACAGGGACAGGTGTGAAGGCCCGTCAATTCACCTGCCTAGAACGGTGCAAGCACACGCCAGTCATTGCTTTTTTCCGAATGTGGCCGACTTTGGTGCTTCAGAACGTCAACGAGGCCCGTTCTGAAGGTCTGATCGGTCAGGTTACGGGCGATCTCATTCAACAATTCCGCGTCGTCTGCTCGCACCCTGCATGTCACGCTGACGATGGCTCCGGTGTTTTCGCTCTGCCCCATGTTCATCCTCCCTTGTGCCTGCCAGCCCAAATCAATCCCGGACCACGAAAACCGAACATCCGGCGCGGCGGACAACCCGCGAGGCCGTAGAACCCAAAAAGTAATCCGTCGCTGTCGGGTGATGTGATCCCACAAGGATCAGGTCGATATCGTTGTCGTCGGCATATTGTGCGATTTGAACGCCCGGCTTGCCGGTGACGACCTTGCACTCAATTGCACTGTCTCCCGCTGCAACGCTCCGGAGCCGGTCGGTGATCTTCTGCGTGAGATGATTGTCGATCTTCAGATCCACGAACTCGGAAACAAATCCGGGAACGTTCTCCAGAACCGTCAGAAGCGTGATCCGGCCGCCGTCCGCAAGCAGGTGTCGTGCGTTTTCGAGTTTGCGCTCGACGATGTTTTCATGATCAAGCGCCACCGGGATGAGGATATTCCTGTACATCGCAATTGCTCCTCTTTTGTCTCCAACTTAAAATTCAGCCAAGGGGTTGAGGCCCGAGAAGGATCAGGCCTGCACCAACCAGAACAGCCAGAAATACCGTTTCGGCAACCAACAGGGCGACCGATGCGCGTCCGACTTTCAGCAGATCCTTGGGAACTGTTTTCAATCCGACGGCTGCGATTGCCAGAAGCAGCAGCCAGCGTGAAGCGGAGGCAGCCGTGTCGGTCACGGATACAGGCAGCGGCACAAATGAGTTCAACGTTGCAAGCGCAATAAACCCGGCTACAAAAAACGGAATCAGAGGAGGTCGAGCTCCACCGTCTTCTTCCCTGTTTCCTGTTGTGCGGATGACGAGCACGGCAAGAACGACGATGGGAGCGAGCATGGCGACACGTATGAGTTTGACGAGCGTTGCGGTTTCGCCGGTGACCTCCGAAATGGAAAAACCAGCCCCCACAACCTGTGCAACGTCGTGGATGGTCGCGCCCAGATAGATACCGGCCGTCCAGTCGTCAAAGGCAAGCGCCTGTCCGAGAACGGGATAGAGGATCATAGCCACGGTGGAAAGAATGGTCACACCAACCACCGTGAAAACCAGTCGTTCCTCGGAGCGGTCGTCACGCGGCAAGATCGCGGCGATTGCCATGGCAGCCGAGGCACCACAGATGGCGACAGATCCCGCCGACAACAGACCGAACCTGTATCGGAAACCGAACACGCGTGCCGACGCGAGGCCGAAACCAATTGTGGCCAGCACTGCGCCAATCACCAGACCCACGACCTGAATACCCAGTGCGCCGACAACCTCAAAACTGATCCTGAGACCAAGCAAGGCAACGCCGAGCCTCAACAACTGGCGGGCCCCGAAGGCAATCCCGGTACTGCATCGGGCATCTTCGGACAGGAAGTTGAGGGCGACGCCAAGGAGCAAGGCCAGCAACATGGCCGGTGCACCATAGTGTTCGGCAATGAACTGGCTTGCCAGCGCAATCACTCCGGCCACCAAAACCCCCGGAGCAACGCCTTGAATGCGTCGCTTCAATGCGTAAGTCGACCAGGCGAAGGTTTCCTTCGCACGCCCGATGGTGCCAGGAGAACTAGATTTTTCCATTTGCAGTCTTTCGAATGGCATTCAGGCAACGAGCCGGGACGTCGACCCCGTTCGCTCCGCCCGACCTGACAGAGGCTGCACAGTGCTTGCCCCGCCGGCAGGCTTCATGCATCGTATCGACCTACGTCAGCAACCTAGTGAGCGACGCCCGAAACAGGTCTTGTTCAAAGAGTTTCAAGGCGTTCAGACCCGTCGCCTCGGCACGGCTGATCCGTTCCGCTGGTGTCATGAAACCCCGTCGAGCAGGTGACTGTAATGACAGCCACCTGCCTTTCCATCAGGCGCTTCGATAGAGCTTGGTCATCGAGAATTCACGATGCCCGAGTGCTTCGGCAGCCGTGTTGCGGCCATTGGCGGTACGCCGGATCATCTCGATCAATTCGTCGCCGGCTTCATCGATGGTCATTTCCCGCCTGAGAATACCCGACACATCCACGTCCACATGCTCGCTCATGGTCCGGACCGTGCGCGGATTGGCGGTGATCTTGATGACGGGCACGATCGGATTGCCGACCACGTTGCCCTGGCCGGTCGGGAACGTATGGATCACGGCTCCACCTGCGGCCATCAGCGTCACGCATTCAGCGGCTGCGGACGACGAATCCATGAAGTAAAGCCCCTTGCCTGCATCGGGTGCTTCCGCCGGTTCGAGAATATCCACGTACCGGGATGTGCGGCCAATTTTTTCCAGGTTTCCGAGCGCCTTTTCCTCGATTGTGGTCAAACCACCCTCAATATTGCCCTTGGTGGGCTGACTGTCGGACAGATCATCGGTCTGGTGAGCGAAGATCACATCATCCTGATATGCCTTCCACATCTTGTACCAGCGTTCCCCAACCTCTTCGTTGACCGCGCGTTTCTGGCAAATGTGCTCAGCTCCGGTAATCTCGGATGTTTCTCCGAAAAAGCCAGTAATGCCTTCAGGTAGCAGCTTGTCATACATGTTGCCGACGGTCGGGCAGGATCCGAGACCCGTGGTGGTATCGCTTTCGCCGCATTTGGTCGAGATCCACAGGTCGCTGAGCGCACATTCCTCGCGTTGCAATTCCGTGGACCAGTGCACGAATTCCTTGGCTTTCCACGAAGCTGCGCGGATGGTTTCGAAGTCGCCGTTCTGTTCGATCGAGAATTCAGCGACCGGCTTGCCTGTCCTGCGGATACCGTCCGCAATGCGTTTGGTCCAGCCCGGTTCGATCCCGATCACCACAACAGCTGCAACATTCGGATTGGCACCGGTTCCGATCATGGTGCGAAAATGCAATTCGAGGTCTTCGCCGAACTGAAGCCGACCATAGGCATGCGGAATGGCGAGCGTACCCTTGACGTTGTTTGCAACAGCCTCGCACGCCGCGTTCGAGATATCGTCCACAGGGAGAATGACGACGTGATTGCGTACACCAACACGACCGTTTTCCCGTCGATACGCCTTCACCGTGATGTTTGAATATTTGGAGGACATGGACACGGCTCCTTACCAGCGCTTGGTTTTGCAATTGTGCGTGTGGACGTGACCGCCCTTTGGAATGTCGGCAACGATCTTGCCGATGTCCTCGCCGTATTTTGTGGCCGTGTCGCCTTCCTTGAGGTCCTTCAAAGCAATCTTGTGACCAATGGGAACGTCTGCTCCCGATGTCAGGTGAAAAGTGGAATTGTCATGGGTAACACAGCACAGCATATCCGTGCCGGCGGTAAGCCCCTCCACGACAACCACACCGACATTGTCGGCATGCTCATGTACGAGCAGGTGGGGAATTTCAGACATGAACGTCTCCTGTTAAGTCTGGCTTGAGTAAAATTTTCGGTGCCGCGATGCGGCCCGCGCGTAGATCGGAAAAGGCACCGGCACCTTCGGAAAGAGACCGGGTTTCAATCCAGTCGAGAGACCCGAGCCGGCCGTCAAAGATGGCGTCAGTCGTGTCTTTGAAGTCCTGGGCGGTGTAAGTGTAGGTGCCTAGAAATGTTATTTCCTGAAGTGTCATTCGGCGGATATCGAGACCGCCTTCGGCAGATCCGAGCCCGATGTGAGCAATGACCCCGCCCGGCCTGGCGACACGGGATGCCAGGGAGCGTGTGGGGGCAAAGCCGACCGCATCGATTACAATGTCGAACTGACCTGCTTCGTCCGGTTCCGTGATCTGCAGAACGTCGAACCCGCAGACGGTTCGGAGAAGATCGGCACGTTCTGAGTTGAGTTCGATGATGCGGATGTCGACAACGCCCTGCGCCTTCAGGCTGAGCGCAGCGCCAACGCCGATTGCGCCACCGCCAATTACCAGTGCTGACGGATTTTCCACGCTTTCCGGCAACGCACGTTTTGCCAGCCGCACAGCATGCCAGCCGCAGGCGATCGGCTCGGCTAGAGCGGCCTGATTATCGGTGACGTGACCGGGAACGGGTACAAGATTTTGTTCCGGCATGGCCAGGAAGTCGGCAAACCCGCCTTCGCGCGGCTGCATGGAAATGATCTGCCGATCCGGGCACAGGTTGTCGCGACCGGATCGGCAGGCCGGACAGGTTCCGCAAGTCACAAGCGGATTGACGGTCACGCGCTTGCCGGACGACGGTCCGCTTGCAATGGTTCCTGCAACTTCATGACCGAGAATTAGCGGTGCCGGACGGCGTTCATCGTGCCCGAGATAGGCATGCATGTCCGAACCGCAGATGCCCGTGCAAGCAACGCGAATAAGCACTTCGCCCGGCTTCGGCTCCGGGTCGGGAACACTGCGGTAGACCAGATTTTCCGGTCCTGTATAAACCAGCGCCTTCATTTTGCGGTGAACCCTCCATCGACCATGAGAACCTGACCGGTGACAAAGTCGGACGCAGACGACGACAGAAACAGAAGCGGCCCGTCGATATCATCCAACCGGCCATTCCGACCGACACAGGTCTGCGCCGCGTTGCGCGACGCTCGGTCTTCATCCCCAAACACGGCGGCTGTCAGTTCGGTTGGAAAAAAGCCGGGTCCAATCGCATTGGCATTGATGCCGTCTTTCGACCAGGCTTCCGCCATCGCCCTGGTCAGTTGCGAAACACCGCCTTTGGAAGCGCCATAGGCGATGCCTCCGGGAAAAGCCCTGCTTGACTGCAGGGAGGCGAAATTGATGATGCGTCCCCACCCTGCTTCCACCATCGCCGGGACAAGCGCCTGACTGAGAAAGAATGGAACTGTCAGATTGAGGGTGATTGTAATGTCCCATCCATCCGGCGTGACCTCATCCGCAGGCTGCCTTGCGTTGATACCCGCTGCATGAACAACAATCTGCGGTGCGCCGAAGGGCTCGTTTATGCGTCTGACGACGTCCTGCAAGGATGCCCGGTCACTCAGGTCGGCGATGACTGCAGCCGTCTGACCAGTCGCGCTGTCACGCCAGCCTGCAAGTTCGTCGGCCCGCCGGGCGACACCGACAACCGATGCGCCTGCTTCCGCCAGCACCGTTGCCGCGCGCCGTCCAAGTCCGGAACTGGCGCCGGTAACGCAAGCGACCTTTCCCGAAACGTCAAATAAATCACTCATGTCGGTTGCTTCAGGCTTCGGCTTTCAGGTCAAAGGTTTCATCCGGGAAGTATTTCTTCAGTCGGATGTCAGCCGTGCGCGCATGCCCTTCCATGCCTTCAAGACGTGAAATGCGGGCAGTGGCTTCTGCCACCGGTTTGGCCCCATCACGGGTGGCCCGCTGCCAGGTGACAATCTTCATGAACTTGTGCACCGAGAGGCCGCCGGTATAAGTCGCGGCGCCGGAAGTCGGCAGTACATGGTTGGTTCCGGAAGCCTTGTCACCAAAGGCAACCGTGGTTTCTTCCCCCAGGAACAACGAGCCGTAGCAGGCCAGTCGGTTCAGCCACCAGTCGAGATCCTCCGCCTGGACCGTCAGGTGCTCGGGAGCATAAGTGTCCGATGTTTCCGCCATCTCTTCGCGGGTATCGCACAAGATAACTTCGGCGTAGTCGCGCCAGGCCGCAGTGGCATTTTCGCGATTGACGTCCGGCAGATCGTCAATGAGCTGTGGCACGAGCTGCATGACTTCTTCGGCAAGCGACCGTGTGTCGGTAACAAGCCAGACCGGAGAGTTGTAGCCATGCTCGGCCTGCCCCACCAGATCGGCTGCGACGACTTCGGGGTCGGCGGAAGCGTCGGCCAGGATCAGACTGTCGGTTGGACCTGCGATCATGTCGATGCCGACGCGTCCGAACAGGATGCGCTTTGCTTCGGCGACAAACTGGTTGCCAGGTCCAACGAGGATATTGGCTTTCGGCAGGTCGAACAGACCGAACGTCATTGCCGCGACGCCCTGCACACCTCCCATCGCCAGGATCTTGTCTGCACCACAGATCTTGGCCGCATAGATAATGGCAGGATTGATGCCGACACCCGGACGGGGCGGCGAGCAAGCGATAATGTTCTCGCAACCGGCAACCTTCGCGGTCGTGACCGTCATGATCGCGCTGGCAATATGCGCGTAACGCCCGCCTGGAATGTAGCAACCGGCGGTCTTTACCGGGATGCTCTTTTGTCCAGCGATCAGGCCGGGGACGATCTCAACCTCAACGTCCGTGCAGGTTTTCTTTTGTGTTTCGGCAAAACGCTTCACGTTCGCATGGGCAAACTCAATGTCGCGTTTCAGCTTCTCAGGAACTTGCGCGGAAGCAGACTCGATTTCCTCGTCCGTGAGGACGATGGAACCGTCGTATTTGTCGAACTTGGCGGCATAGTCCAGGGCTACGGCTTCGCCACCGGTTTCAATGCTGTTGAGGATGTCCTGCACGATCCTGGTAGTGTCGGAAGCGTCGCTACGGGAAGTCAAAGACGCTTTTTTGAGATACGCAATAGGCATTTTCAGTCCTACTTGTAGATTTCAGGAAGCAGCGAGGTGGAAATTGCCGGCACATAGGCAATCAGCAGCGTCACACCGAGCATGAAGAGAACGAAGGGAACGGCACGGGCGGCAATCTTGAGGATCGACTCGCCGGTCAGACCGGACACCACGAAAAGATTGAGACCGAGCGGAGGCGTTATGAAACCGACGCCGAGCGCGGTTATCATCATGATGCAGAACTGAATTTCGTTCATACCGATGTTGTCGGCCAACGGCTTCAGAATGGGTGCCAGAATCACGATGTTCGGCGTGGTTTCCATGACGCAGCCGGCCGCAATCAGAATGCCGATCATCAACAGGATCAGCAGCATCGGGTCGTTCGTGAGCGTGGTCACCGAGTATACGAAACCCTGAGGTACACCGAGGATCGCCAATGCCTGTGCCAGGGGCAGCGAAAAGGCGATGATGGGTACGATCACACCGTTCACCTTGGCCGAGCTGACAAGCATCGCCGGAAAGTCGGACAATTTCAGCGTGCCGAGAATGAAGCCCATGCCGATTGTCACCACGACCGCAACAGCCCCTGCTTCCGTCGGTGTCAGGCGGCCTGAGAAGATGCCGTAGAAAATGATGCCAGGAACGATAAAGGCATACCAACCCGACTTCAGCGCACTACCGATATTCGCCAACCACTCGGAAAAGGTCATGAGGCCGCCGCCTTCATAAGCGTAGATACGGTTCATGACGATGTTGGTCACCAGGATCGAAACCAGGATGGCAAGGCCGGGGATCAAGGCAGCCAGGAACAATGTCGAGGCTGAAATTCCCAGAACCAGTCCGATGATGATGTAGGCAATCGACGGCGGGATCAGAATTCCTGTACAGGCACCGGCGGCAACCAGTGCGCAGGCATAAGGGCGCGGGTATCCGCTTTCGACAAGACGATCGATGGTCATGCGCCCGACCGCCGCTGCCCCCGCCGCATCAGACCCGGATATCGCCGAGAACATGCCACAGACCAGTACGGTTGCCGATCCGAAACCACCCTTTGCCCAGCAGGTCATGGCTTCGGCGACATCAAGAAATTTGCGGCTGAGCCCGGTTCGCACAAGAACATCGCCGGTCAGGATGAAAAGCGGAACAGCGGTCAGGGCGAAATGGTCGATGCCGTGAAACAGACTTTCGCCGACAAGCGACAACGGCAAGGCGCCGGATATCATCAGCATCGCGATGGCCGCAGCGCCAATTGCTGCCCAGACCGGCACGGCAAGCGCCACCAGGCCTACGAAAATCAAAACGGGACCGTAAATCTCCCAACCGAGTTCAACTGTCTGTTGCTGAAGGTGTTGCCAGAGCATGATCGTTCCCTTCAGTCGAACAGTTTGTCACCTTCGTAGACGGGACGTCCGTCACGAAGGTCGCGAAGATCGCGGATGAAAGATTGAAACAGGCGAAACAGGACCAGGCCAAAACCGATGGGAACGGCCATCAGGAACCAGACCTGAGAAATACGAAGCCCGTGGGTTACGGACCCGAATTTCGCCGACACGAGAACAGTTTCGAGTGACCAGTAAAACGCCACCAGCGACACGGCGAACATCACGACATCACCGAATACGTAAAGCACTGCCTTCACACGTGGTCCGACATACTGCATCAAAACGTCGATGCGGATGTGACCACGTTCCTTGACCGCCGCCGCCGCGCCGATCCAGGCAAGATAGATGAAGGAGTAACGGACGATTTCTTCACCCCAGATTGAGGAGTAGGCAAAAACCTCGCGCCGCACGACTTCCACAAACATGGTCAGGACAAGCATCACGTAAAAAACGAGAAGCAGCCATCGCTCGCCATTCTGGTTAATGTTGCTGAGAATTTTGGACATGAGCACTCGCTTGCCGGGCTCGCAATGGCCGAAGCCTTACGCGCACAACACTTGGATCTTTGCGTGTTCGGGAATAGATTGGCCCGGCACACGTTGGGCGCCGGGCCAGGGGCATCAGGCGTCGTGCACGTAATACCGGCCGCGTGTATTGGCGGCTTCTTCAAGCTTATCAAAGGCGTCCATCGAACCGGCAAGTTCGACCTTGAACTGATCCCATTCCGAACGCTGGTACCCGCCTGCTTCCTGCCACTCGGCAAGCTGGTCTTCCGACAATGAATGGAATTCAACCCCTGCCTTGACCAGCTCCGACATGGCGTAGGAGCGGGCAGCGGGAACTTTTGCCAGGTTTTGAGCGGCCGTGATTTCACCGGCAAACTCAATGCCTTCCTGAACGTCTGACGGCAGGGAGTTGAACCACTCCAGGTTCATCGAATAGACCTGACTGTCCGGAACAGCCTGCGTGAAGGTCACATGGCTGAGGATGTCCTTGAAGCCGAATACGTAAAGCGCACCGACGGACGGATCGAGCGCGTCAGCCACGCCTTGCTTGATTGCCGAGGGCGTTTCCCCCCAGGCTACGGGCGTCGGGTTGGCGCCAACCATGCGGTAATACTGCTGCAGCATGGCGGACCCTGGAACGCGGAATTTTACACCGTCCAGGTCACCTGGAGTGATGACGGCGCCTGCGCCCCCTTTGCGAACTGCCACAACGCGCGGGTCAATCACAACATAAAAGAGCGCCTTGAACCCGGAAGCTTCGACCTTCGGATGGACTTCCTTTTTCCAGGCATCAGACGTCACAAGATTGGTGAAGCGCTGATTGGAACCGCAGAAATACGGCATGTTGATCAAATCAACCGCAGATGCGAAAGGCGCGAAGTTGGAAAGAGAGTGCTGTGCAGCCTGAATGGTTCCACCCTGCACGGCTTGGGCCAGTGCACCGCCGGCCCCCAACTGTCCGCCAGGAGCAAGTTTGACATAAACCTTGCCGTTGGTTGCGTTTTGAATGTTTTCCTTCAGATCCAGCTGCATGATCGGATAACTGCGTGACGCACCCAGGATATAGGCAGTCGCGAGGGTCATGATGTGATCGGCAGCGGCTTCTCTTTGCTTTTCTTCAGCAGCAATCTGTGCGGAAGCCTGTTCTGACCAAAGCACTCCCGCAGCGCCTGCAACGAGAGCAGCCGTCAGGCTGCCACGTCCGGCGAGTTTCAGGAAATTGCGGCGCTCAGTTGATTTGAGTTCGTCGTACTTCTTCATAAAATTCCTCCCAGAATTCTGGTTCTCAGCGTTGTTCCTGGCGATCTTTTTCATCAGCTTCTTTGCGAAGCACGGCTGCCACGAACGCTATCGAAACAGCGCACAAAAGCAGCATCTCACCAACATTTCCCAGGAATGGTGAACCGCCGAACGATCCGATCGATACGTTGATCACAAAGAGTGCGAAAAACACCGATGCAAGAGCCAGCAACATGATCACCTCCCATTGACCAATTCCCTCGGCGAGCAAAATGTAAGCGCTTACATTTTTATTTGCAAGCGAAAAAGTTATTTTCTTGGAGTGGGAAAAACTGTAAGCAAAATCCAGACTTTGGCGTCATTCCAGATGCCGGCGTTTGGAATTGTGCAATGGACGAAACCAAAAGATTGCAGAGCGGCACGGTCCCCAAGCTTGCCGACGTTGCCCGAACAGCAGGTGTTTCAACTGCAACGGTTTCGCGCTGCCTTAACCTGCCCGACCAGGTCAAGGAAAAGACCATGCGCAAAGTCATGGACGCCATTGAACAGCTTGGATATTCGCCCAATTACAGCGCCCGTGCCCTGGCCGCCAATCGCACCAACACGGTTGGCGCGATCATTCCAACGATGGACAACGCAATCTTCGCGCGCGGCATTCAGGCGTTCCAGGAAGAGCTTCACAA
>NZ_JAILWL010000132.1 GCF_025698965.1 Roseibium sp. | reverse complement strand
ATGTGCGAAAAGTTCATCGCGGGCAGGGAACTGACTTGTGGTGTCATAGATGACAAGGCCCTTGGCGTCATCGACATCGTTCCGGTTGGTCATGGCTTCTACGATTACGATGCAAAATATGTAGAAGGTGGTTCAAAACACATTCTTCCTGCAAAAATTTCACCGATTGTTTACCAAACCATAGAGACACTAGCAGTCAAGGCGCATCAGGCTTTGGGATGCCGTGGGGTTTCCCGGGCCGATTTCCGATTCGACGAACGCGAAGACGGAACCGGTGAACTGATTTGCCTTGAAGTGAACACGCAGCCAGGCATGACGCCGACCTCTCTTGTGCCGGAAATGGCGGCCCATAAGGGGATGAGTTTCAAAGACCTGGTCAGTTGGATGGTTGAGGACGCAAGTTGCTGTCGCTAGGACGCAGAAATAAACGGGAAACGTTAACTCCGCTGGAAGCCGAGCTGGCTCCGCGCGGGCGCGGCGTGTCACGTTTGCACCGCCAGCCGGTGTGGCGTTCTGCCGGGCGACTGGCTGACCTGCCACGCTGGACGGGATCTGCTGCTGCACTTGGTTTCTTAACCTTAACAATTGGTTATGGAATAGTCATAGGCGGTCACGGTCGCATTGTTTCCGATGCCTTGTTGTCCGCAACGGGTTTCGGCATCGAGGCGGTAAAGCTTTCCGGTCAGCGTGAGATCAACGAATTCCAGATCCTTGAGGCGTTGGAAATTCATGAAGGGTCGTCATTGGCGCTCTTCGATGTGGATAGCGCCCGTGAGCGTTTGAACCAGATGGCCTGGGTCAAGAACGCTTCGGTCATGAAGCTCTATCCGAGCACGCTTCAGGTGAAAATCGAAGAGCGGATTCCTTATGCGCTCTGGCAGCGCGGTGATCTTGTTTCGATCGTAAACGAATCAGGTGACGTCATTACCGACGATGTCGATGGCCGCTATGCGAATCTGCTGCTGGTCGTGAATCATGGCGCACAGCGCCGGGCAGGGGAAATCAACACCGCATTGGAACAAGTGCCTGAACTTCGCCCGCGGGTGCGCGCAGCGTTTCTAATCGCAGATCGACGCTGGGATCTGCAGCTTGAAAACGGCATTTCAATCCGGCTGCCGGAAGAGAATGTTGATGTGGCGCTGGCCGATCTGATGGAAATGGACAAGGAAAGCGGTCTGCTTTCACGGGACATCGTCGCAATCGACATGCGCCTGGCCGACCGGGTAACAGTCCGCCTGTCGGACGAGGCTGCCGAACAGCGTAAAATCATGACTGGTGGCCGCAACCGGTCGGGTAAGAAGGAGCGGGATACGTGAGCCGTTCCGGAAACAATCTTTATCTGCCTAAAATGCGCCCGCTGCCGAGCCGCCGTTCGGTCATTATGTCCGTTCTGGATGTCGGGTCGACGAAGATCTGCTGCCTGATCGCCAAGTTGGTGCCGCAGGAGGAGAAGTCCATCCTGTCGAGCCGCTCTCACAAGGTGGAAGTGCTTGGCTACGGCTATCAGCGTTCGCGCGGTATCAAATCCGGTGTCGTGGTCGACATGGATGCGGCCGAGCAGGCGATCCGGCTGGCTGTCGACAGTGCCGAGCGCATGGCAGGCGTTACGGTTGAATCGCTGATTGCGAATATCAGCTGCGGTCGTTTGCAGAGCGAGATCTACAGCGCCAATGTTTCACTGGCCGGCGACAGCGTGTCAGAGGCTGATATCCAGCGGGTTCTTTCCGCTGGGTCGAGTCATTCCGTTACGGAAGGCCGCGCGGTTACGCATGCCTTGCCGATTTCCTATTCGCTCGACGGCAGTCGTGGCATCCGGGATCCACGCGGCATGATGGGCCACAAGCTTGGCGTTGAAATGCAGGTCGTGACGGCGGAAGTGCCGCCGGTTCGTAACCTGGAACTTTGCATCAATCGCGGTCACCTGCATGTTGAAACCATGGTGGCAACTCCCTTTGCCAGCGGACTTTCGACGATCGTTGACGACGAAGCTGAACTCGGCGTTGCCTGCATCGACATGGGTGGCGGTACGACGACGCTTTCGGTCTTTGTTGATGGTCACATGGTCCATCTGGATGCGATTGCCGTCGGCGGCAATCACGTAACCACCGATATTGCCCGCGCTTTCGCGACCCGTCTGCAGGACGCAGAGCGCCTGAAAACTCTTTATGGCTCACCGCTGGCTTCCAGCTCGGACGACCGTGACATGCTTACGGTGCCCGCGCTGGAAAGCGACAGTGATTTGCCAAACCAGATCCCGCGTTCGGCGCTGACACGTGTCATTCGCCCGCGTGTGGAGGAAATCCTTGAACTCGTGAGAGATCGCCTGACGGCATCCGGTTTTGCCGGGCGTGTAGGCAAACAAATCGTACTGACGGGGGGCGCCAGTCAGCTCACGGGGCTTGGAGAAGTTGCGCGTCATATTCTGGGGCGCAACGTTCGTCTTGGCCGGCCATTAGGCGTCGCCGGTCTTCCCGAGGCTGCCAAAGGTCCGGCGTTCGCCGCGGCTGTAGGCCTCTTGATTTATCCGCAGGTCGCTCAGATCGAACAGTTCGAACACAAGAACCGACGGTCAGGGTGGGGCGGGCAATCTGGTTATCTGGCCCGTGTGGGACAGTGGATCAGGGAAAGCTTCTGACGACATGAGCCAAGAAGACGAAAGCCAGGAATTGGAGCTGCCAGGAGTGGCAGAGGAAATTAGGGAAGAAGAGGGTTCTCCCGTTTCGGGGGCGCCAGTGGGTCGCGAGGATAATATGACCATCAACCTGAAGATGCCCGACATTCAGGAGCTGAAGCCGCGGATTACGGTATTCGGCGTCGGCGGCGCGGGCGGAAACGCCGTCAATAACATGATCACAGCAGGTCTCCAGGGGTGCGACTTCGTTTGCGCCAATACGGATGCCCAGGCGCTGGCCATGAACCAGTCCGACCGTCTCGTCCAGATGGGCGTGGCTGTTACGGAAGGTCTTGGTGCAGGCTCGCAGCCGGAAGTCGGCTCGGCCGCAGCCGAAGAAGTGATCGACGAGATCAACGATCATCTGTCCGGATCGCACATGGTGTTCATCACTGCCGGAATGGGTGGTGGTACCGGCACCGGCGCAGCCCCGGTCATTGCCCGCGCAGCACGCGAACAGGGCATTTTGACGGTTGGTGTCGTTACCAAGCCGTTCCAGTTCGAAGGTGCGCGCCGGATGCGCATCGCCGACAGCGGTATTGATGAACTGCAGCGCAATGTCGACACGCTGATCGTCATTCCGAACCAGAACCTGTTCCGGATCGCCAACGCGCAGACCACCTTCGCCGACGCATTTGCGATGGCTGACCAGGTGCTTTACTCGGGCGTTGCCTGCATCACCGACCTTATGGTGAAAGAGGGTCTTATCAACCTTGACTTTGCCGACGTTCGGTCGGTCATGCGTGGCATGGGCAAGGCGATGATGGGTACCGGTGAAGCCAGTGGTGAGAAGCGTGCTCAACAGGCTGCGGAAGCTGCCATCGCCAACCCGCTTCTGGACGAGTCCTCCATGAAGGGCGCGAGAGGCCTGCTCATTTCCATCACAGGCGGTAACGATCTGACCCTGTTTGAAGTCGATGAAGCTGCCACGCGTATTCGCGAGGAAGTCGATGCGGATGCAAACATCATTCTGGGTGCGACATTCGACGAGACACTGGACGGAATCATTCGTGTATCCGTCGTGGCAACCGGCATTGACAAGGAGGAGGGCGTAGACGCTACTCCCTTTCCCGCAACGGCAAGCCAGTCTGTAATTGCAGAAAAGCCTGCGGTTGCCCGCGCTCCGGAAATCACAACGGCCAAACCTGCCGCCCTTGCTGAAAAAGCCAGTGCTCAGGACGCTGCTGCCAAGGCGGTCGCCAACCTGGAAAAGGAACTTGCAATTCCTGAACCCCAGGCGGTTGCGGTTGCCAGCGACCCCGCCGTCGAAATCAAGCGGGTACAGCCTGCCAGCAGCGCTTTGGCCGGCAAGTCCGCTATGATGGATCTGGAAGAAGATGCGCTGGCTCCTGTTGCCAATGACGCTCCGGTCAGCCAGCCGTATATTCCACCGGTTGCCGAAGAGCACAGTCCGGCACCGCGCATGCCGCGTGTTGAAGATTTCCCGCCGATTGCTCAGCGCGAGATCCGGGCTCAGCAATCCGCTCCGGCTCAACCCCAGCAGACCACTGCTGCGAAACCGGCACCTGCACCGGCTCCGCAACAGACAGCTGCCCCGGCTCAGCCGACCGCGCCTGCCGCGGAACTTGAAGAGCACGGTGAAGATGACCGGCGCCCGATGGGACTGCTGCGCCGTCTTGCCAGCGGTCTTGGCCGCCGGGAAGATGAGGAGGAGCATGAAGCTGAAGCTCCGGTCGCCCGGGCGGCACCGCAAATGCAGCCTGCGCCGAGAGCTCCGCAGCAGCGTGCATCCGCACAGGGAGCAACCGGTCAGCTGGACGGAACAGGCCGCGCTGCACCGAAGCCTGTCAGCGCGTCAGAAGACGAACAATTGGAAATCCCGGCGTTCCTGCGCCGCCAGGCCAACTGATTCGTTTCGCGATCTTCTTCCCTGATCGCAACAGCCCGGAGTTCACGCTCCGGGCTGTTTCCGTTACGGAATGGATTTCGGCTTTCAATTCAGTATCTTGCAGGCCTGTGAATCGTTACAAACCGTAATAAAGCTTTATTTCGCTCTATCCAGGTTCGGGACTATGTTCCCCACCAACTGGCGGTCGTGGATATTCCGTAACCTTTTCCGGGTTAACCGAGGACAATTTCCGACCGCAAACCGGAAGGGCAAGGCCTAATGACAACATACGTTGACCGACAGACAACTCTCGCCGATCAGGTAACCCTGACGGGGATTGGCGTCCACTCGGGTAAACCAGCGTCAATTACATTGGTGCCTGCCGAAGCTTGCGTAGGGGTTGTGTTCACGCGAACAGATCAGGAAGATGCCCCGGAAATGCCGGCTCTTTGGAGCAAGGTTTCGGCCACCGCACTTTGCACGGTGCTGGGCGACCCGACCAAGGAAGGCATCGCTACCGTTGAACATCTGATGGCTGCATTGTTCGGCATGGGTGTTGACAACGTGATCGTCGAGATCGACGGCCCGGAAATGCCGATCATGGACGGCAGCAGCACCGTATTTGTGGAAGCTATCGAGCAGGTCGGCCTGAAAAAACTCGACCGCGGTCGCCGCTACCTCAAGGTGAACAAGACCGTGCGCGTCGATAATGGCAGCGCCTGGTGCGAGTTGCATCCTTACGACGGAACCAAATTCGATATCACGATCGATTTCGACACGCCGGTGATCGGCCGTCAGCAATTCGTGTCCGAAATGACACCGGAAGTTTTCCGCGACGACCTGTCCCGGGCGCGTACCTTCGGAAATGTGAAGGACGTTGAACAGCTCTGGAAAATGGGCTTTGCACTCGGGTCCTCGCTTGAAAATTCCGTGGCGATTGCCGACGACAAGGTGCTGAACCCGGAAGGCACGCGCTGGCCCGATGAATTTGCCCGTCACAAGGCCCTTGATGCCGTTGGTGATCTGGCGCTGGCCGGATTGCCGATACTGGGCCTTTACCGGTCCTTCAAGGGTGGTCACAAGATGAACCACGCGATCCTGGTTAAGTTGTTTGAAGATCCGAGTGCCTTTGAAATTGTTGAAGCACCGGCTTTCCGTCAGGTTGGGCAGGTCGACTCAGGCGGTCTGGCCGCTTCGACTGCCTTCGGATCAGAGGCATTCTGATCTTGATGATCGGCCGCTTCCTTGAAGCGGCCTTTTTGTTTCGACGGATTTCACCACAATTTGGGCCGCTGCCACAAAAAAGCTCAAAAAAACCGTCAGATGGCCGATGAGGACGTGACGGGGACATGTGATTTCCGCTAAACACTCCTGTCGATAGATTCATAGGCTCCATTTGTTCAAGGGGCCGGTTGGGCCGGAACGGCTCGGGAGTATGGGCGTGAACGGAATGGACAAAGGTTCTGATGTGAGCGGAACCAAACGCATGAAAACTTTCTACAAAATGGCCGTTCTGGCTGTGCCGCTGGCGCTTGCCGCCTGCAGCGGTAAGGACGATCTTGACGAACTCGCTCTCAATGATACGCCGCCGGAAGTCCTCTTCAACGAAGGGCTTGCACTGCGGGCTCAAGGCAAGCTGCGCGATTCCACAGAGAAGTTTGAAGAGCTGGACAAGCTCTATCCCTATTCCGAATATTCCAAAAAGTCGCTGGTCAACCTGGCCTTCCTGAACTACTCGCGTGGAAAATACACCGAGACAGTCACGGCTGCGAGACGGTTCGTGACCCTATATCCGGGGGATGAGGATTCAGCCTATATGCTGTATCTCGCGGGTCAGAGCTACTTCCGCCAGATGCCGGACATTACCCGTGACCAGGGGGTGACGCAGAAGGCAGGTGCTGCATTTGCAGAACTGATTCAGCGGTTCCCGGAGTCCGAATACACGCCGGATGCCGAGCAGAAACTGCGGATCATCAAGGATCAGCTGGGCGGCAAAGAGATGCAGATCGGTCGCTACTATCTGAAAAAGCGAAACTACGTTGCTGCGATCAACCGGTTCAAGACCGTCGTTGTCGAGTATCAGACAACCCGGCATGTCGAAGAAGCTCTGTTCCGGCTGACCGAAGCCTATTACGCGCTTGGTGTTGTCAACGAAGCGCAGACCGCAGCAGCGGTCCTCGGACATAACTATCCTGACACCCAGTGGTACAAGGATGCCTATTCGCTGCTGAATAAAGGCGGATATGAGCCCTCCGAGGACGCTGGAAGCTGGATTAGCCGCGCATTCAGGAGTATCTAACGAGTTCTGGAAAGACGACTCGGACCTCCTATATGGTGGTCCGCAATTAAGTCCAAGGAGCTCGCCTTCATGCTGGTCACGCTGTCTATTCGTGACATCGTTCTGATTGACCGTCTTGACCTTGATTTTGCCGCCGGGATGTCGGTTCTGACCGGGGAAACCGGCGCCGGCAAATCCATCCTTCTGGATTCGCTTTCCCTGGCTCTGGGAGCGAGGGGAGACGCAGATCTTGTTCGTCACGGCGAAACTCAAGGTCAGGTCACGGCTGTGTTTGATGTACCGGTACATCATCCGGTCCGGTCCTATCTTAGGGAAAACGACGTCGACGATGAAGGCGATGTCATCCTGAGGCGTATTCAGACAGCGGACGGACGGACCCGCGCTTTCATCAACGACCAGCCGGTGAGTGCAGGTTTGTTGCGCCAGACCGGTTCTCTTCTGGTCGAAATCCATGGCCAGCATGACGACAGAGCCCTGGTGGATCCTGAAAGCCATAGAACACTTATTGATATCTTTGGCGGCTTGTCCGGGCAGGCGGAAGCTGTTGCGAAAGCCTATTCCACCTTCAGGGCGGCGGAAAAGGCCGTTACCGACCACGAAAAGCGCATCGAAGCGGCGCGGAGTGAAGCTGACTATCTGCGAGCTTCCGTTGACGAACTATCGCAGTTGAAGCCGGAAGTCGGCGAAGAAGAGAACCTGGCCGCCCGGCGCACCGACATGATGCAGGTGGAGAAAATTGCAGGGGATCTGAACGAGGCCTTTGAGACGCTCAACGGGTCCGCTTCACCCATTCCCGAGCTTGCAAGCCTGCTCCGCCGTCTGGAGCGCAAGTCCGACCAGGTTCCACAATTGCTGGCGCAACCTGTCCGTACGCTCTCAGAAGCTTTGGACCAGCTTGAGGAAACGCGAAGCGGGCTGGAAAGCGCGATCCGTGAGACGGAATTTGATCCGCGCGAGCTGGAAACCGTGGAAGAGCGTTTGTTCGGGTTGCGGGCCGCTTCGCGCAAATACTCCGTTCCGGTCGACGAGCTGGCGGTGCTTTGCGAACGCATGTCGACAGACCTGACCGATCTTGATGCGGGGGAAGACAAGTTGGCGGCGCTCATAGACGCAGCAGCCAAAGCGCGGGCAGATTACGACAAGAAAGCAGCGACCCTTTCGGAAAAACGGCAGAAGACCTCGCGTGCTATGGAAAAGGCAGTGGGGGCTGAGCTTCCGGATCTGAAACTGGAACGGGCGCGTTTCATTGTCGAACTGGTCAGTGATCCTGAAACCCGGAGCCGGTCGGGTATCGATCAGCTGGAGTTTCATGTTCAGACGAACCCGGGCACGCGGCCGGGACCGATGATGAAGGTGGCGTCAGGTGGAGAATTGTCGCGGTTCCTGCTTGCGCTCAAGGTATGCCTTGCCGACAAGGGATCAGCGCCGACCCTCGTCTTTGATGAAATTGATACCGGTGTCGGCGGTGCCGTCGCTGAAGCGATCGGGCTGCGTCTTGCGCGCCTTGCCGACAGTGTTCAGGTGCTGACGGTGACTCATGCGCCGCAGGTGGCCGCCCGGGCGGGAGGTCACTTCCTGATCGCCAAGGAGGCCTTGAGACCAGATCGGGTTGCAACCCGGGTGCAGCAGATCGATCAGGATCACCGAAGTGAGGAAATCGCCCGCATGCTGGCAGGCAGTGTCATTACCGAAGAAGCGCGGGCAGCGGCTCGCAGACTTCTGACAGCCGCTGAATGAGGCAGGCATGAGCGAGACTAATTCCAACGAACCCGCAGTGCAGTCTGTCAAGGTTGAAGACCTGACCTCGGAGCAGGCAAGACATGAGCTTGAGAGGTTGGCTGCGGAAATAGCCGAACATGACCGGCGTTATCACCAGGAAGATGCCCCGACGATCTCGGATGCGGATTATGACGCGCTGCGGCGGCGCAATACCGCGATCGAGGAACAGTTTCCGGATCTGGTATTGGCGGATGGCCCGTCGGCCCATGTGGGTGCGGCTCCTGCGTCCGGGTTCGGCAAAATAACGCATCGCGTGCCGATGCTGTCCCTGGACAACGCGTTCAGCGATGAAGATGTCCGCGATTTTGTAGGCCGTGTGCGCCGGTTCCTGAAATTCGACCCGCTCATGGGGGTGCTGGCGGTTACCGCTGAGCCAAAAATCGATGGTCTGTCCCTGTCTCTGCGTTATGAGCAGGGACGGCTGGTTTATGCTGCTACACGCGGAGACGGCACGACAGGCGAAAACGTGACCTCGAATGCCAGGACCATCAAGGATATCCCGGAAAAACTGACCGGAGACGTTCCGGACGTTGTTGAAGTGCGCGGTGAAGTCTACATGGCGCATAAGGACTTTCAGGCGCTGAATGCGCGTATGGAAGCAAATGGGGGCAAGGTCTTTGCCAATCCGCGAAATGCGGCTGCGGGGTCATTGCGTCAACTGAATTCGGAAATCACCAGGTCTCGACCCCTGAAATTCTTTGCCTATGCCTGGGGCGAAATGAGTGCGATGCCGGCTGACACGCAATCCGGCATGGTCAAGGCATTTGAGGATTGGGGGTTCAAGACCAACCCGTTGATGAAGCGCTGCGAAACGGTTGAAGAGCTTCTGGGCGTTTACCACGGCATCGAGGAAAACAGGTCACAACTCGATTACGACATCGACGGGGTTGTCTATAAGGTCGACCGGCTGGATCTGCAGGAACGTCTCGGGTTTGTATCCCGATCCCCCCGGTGGGCGATAGCTCACAAATTCCCGGCCGAACAGGCCTTTACCGTACTCAATGACATCGAAATCCAGGTTGGCCGGACGGGTGCGCTGACACCAGTTGCCAAGCTTGAACCGATCACAGTCGGTGGGGTCGTGGTTTCCAACGCGACCTTGCACAACGAGGATTATATCAAGGGTATTGGTCAGGACGGGGAGCTCATTCGGGAGGGCAAGGATTTGCGTGTCGGCGACACCGTCAAAATCCAGCGGGCGGGCGACGTCATTCCCCAGATCGTCGATGTCGATCTGGATAAACGTCCGGACAATGCCGAACCTTTTGAGTTCCCGACCGTTTGCCCTGCCTGCGGCAGTCATGCGGTGCGTGAAGAGAATGAAAAGACCGGCAGGGTCGATGCCATCAGGCGCTGTACCGGTGGTCTCATCTGTCCGGCCCAGGCGACGGAAAAGCTCAAACACTTTGTCTCCCGGAACGCCTTTGACATTGAAGGTTTTGGAGAGAAGCAGGTCGACGCGTTCTATCAGGACGGGCTGGTGATGTCCCCGGCGGATATTTTCACGCTGGAAGACAGGGACAAGCGGTCTCTTACCAAACTGCGCAACCGGGAAGGCTGGGGAGCGGTTTCTGCCAGGAACCTGTTCGAGGCGATAAATGCGCGGCGTGATATCGAGTTGCACCGGTTTATCTTTGCGCTTGGCGTCCGGCATGTTGGCGAAGGCAATGCGAAATTGCTTGCGCGGGCTTATGGGGCGTGGAGTGCATTTTATGATGCGATGCAGGCGGCTCACGACGAAACGGGAGAGGCCTGGACCGAACTCAACGATATTGATGGTATCGGCCATATTGTTGCCGAGGCCCTGGTGGAGTTCTTCGCGGAAGAACATAACCGCGGTCAGCTTGATGCTCTTTTGGATGAGGTCAGGCCGAGAGACGCGGAAAAGATCGAAGCATCCGGTTCTCCCGTCGCTGGAAAAACCATAGTGTTCACCGGCTCTCTGGAACGGATGACAAGGGATGAAGCAAAGGCAATGGCCGAACGCTTCGGTGCCAAGGTCTCCGGTTCCGTGTCCAAGAAGACCGATCTGGTCGTCGCTGGACCGGGAGCCGGGTCGAAGTTGAAGAAGGCCCAGGACCTTGATGTCGAAGTCATTTCCGAAGATGGCTGGTTTGACCTTGTCGGCGCCTGATGTCAGCCTTGCAAGCAAAGAGTGCGTGCGCGACATTTTCTCTTGAAGTCTGCCGGTATACTGTTCTGCTCAGGAAAAATTTGCCCTAGGCTTCAGCAAGATTCATGATGTTGGAGTGCTTCTTTGACTGACGTTTTGATTTGTGGAGCCGGTCCGACCGGTCTGGCGCTTGCCATTGAACTTGCCCGTCGGAACGTTTCTTTGCGTATTGTCGAACGCGATCTGGTGCCACCGACAAATCCACGTGCTTTTGTTCTAAAACCTTCCTCGTTGATTGCCGCCGAACAGATGGGGTTCCTCGAGCAATTGCTTGAAGACGGTGTCGTCGTGGAGGCGATGCTCTATTCGTTCGAAGGGCGGATCATCGCAACGGCGACTTCTCCGAGCGAGCGCTGGCCCTGGCATCTTAACCTTGGGGAAGATCGACTCATTCCAATCCTGACGACCCGGCTGGAGCAGCTTGGCGTCGTCATTGAACGGGGAATTGAACTTGACCGCTTTGAACAGAAGCCGGACGGGGTTCAGGTGGAACTTCGCAATAGAGCAGGGCGGGAGGAAAGTCTGGAGGTCAGCTGGCTTGTCGGCTGTGACGGTGTCCACAGCGCGGTAAGGGAAGGGACTGGGATTGCGTTTGAAGGCCATGACCGCTCGCTCCACTGGCATGTTCTGGATGCCCAGATCGAAGGGTGGCCTTATAAGGACAGCCACGGCATCCTGTTTTTCGAGTCGCACGTTGTTGGTGTTTACCGCACCAAGGAAGTCTTCAGGATCTATTCCTCTTCGTTTGAGAACTGCGAAGAAAGCTGGACCCGCATTAGAGATTTCCTGCAAGAGCATATGCCGTCCGTAAAACTCGGACCGCCGTTAAACGATACCGCGTTTCGCAGCAAATCCAGACTGGGTGACACATTCCGAAGTGGGCGCATATTGCTGGCCGGAGACGCTGCGCACACCATGTCGCCGGCGGCCGGGCTGGGGTTGAATTGCGGTGTTCAGGATGCGCTCAATCTTGGCTGGAAACTTGCGGCAACGATCAAGGGACATGCACCCGATACCCTGTTGGATACTTATGATTTTGAACGCCGGCCGGCCGCACAGGCAGCGATGGATGCCAGTCAGCGCAATGATGATCTGTTTTCGATCACCGATCCGGCGCAGAGATCACGCGCATTCCGCAATTTCGCTGTCAGAACCCACCATTATCTCAAAGGTGGCGGGTCTGGCTATGAAGCGGTTATGGGTGACTACGAGCAGAGCTTCATTGCGACTGGTTCGGCTGCGGAATTCGGACCTGGACCCGGGGCTTTGCTGCCGTCTGATACCCGACTGGCCAAGGCGGATGGCCGACCCTGTTATTTAACCGGTCAATTGGCGACAGGTACGCTAAGCGTTGTCGTTTTCATAAGCGACGGAGGAATTGAAGCAGAAAATCTGGTCAAGGAGGCAATTGATCTTTGCGCTCCCCGTCGCCAGGACCTGTCTCTGACTGTTGTTGCTCGAAGCATTGAAGGAGCTGCGGCGCGTAGGGCCCTGGAACATCAGCACACCCTGTTGCTGGTTGATCAGGACATGACCGTTCACAACCGTTTGGGGATCGTCGACAAGTGCGTCATGTGGGTCCGTCCCGATGGGCGCATCGGTTTCCGTCAGGATGATGTGAGCGAAGTTTCAGCCTTGGAAACAGCTCTTGGGACTGCGCTGCCCGGACTAGTCGGTTGCTGATCCACTGCCGTTTCACACGCTAAGATATTAGAATCATGGGATGCAGCGGTACTTGTTCGTGGCTCAGATGGATCAGTCAGATTCGAGCTATGCGTAAAAATACCTATTGAGCTAAATTTAATTTTACCACCTGAAATTGATTCATTTGGCATTGATATGAAACCGTGTCGTAAATTGCCAAGTTGGAAACTGACGTTAAGTAACAGGTAACGCGTTCCCTCCAATTTAGGGAGAATGATTGTTATTCAGGAGGGGACCTGAGATGAAACGTATCAGGCTGCAGATTGCGGTACTTGCGGGAGTACCGATGCTGGCTGTTCTCGGTTTTGCTGCGCTCAGCGTAATTGAGAAGGTTATTGAGCGTTCGCATCACGCGTATATGGTGCCATTGACCCGGGTCGCGGAAGATGCAGGCAACCTAATTCACGAGATCCAAAAAGAGCGCGATAAAACCGTAGAGTTAATCGACAGTGGATTCGATGCGGCTTCCATAGCTGCATTGGATAAGCAGCGCCCAAAAACGGACGCGGTTCTCAAGGTATTTGACGACCATCTTGCCGCACTGGACTTAAACGACAAAGAGCTTCTGAAAGACCTTCAACATGTTGCCGAAGAAGTTCATAAGCTCGACAAATACCGTCAGTCCATCGATGCAAACTCAGTTACAACCGTGGACGCTGTTAAAATCTATTCAAACGAAATTGCAGAACTCATTCATCTCGTGGGCGTGACGACCGAGTCAAGTCCGTCGAAGGAGATCACGTCCGAGTTGCTTCCGTATTTGACGCTGGTCGAAGCAATGGAATCAGGCAGCCTGGAGAGAGCGAACGGCGCGGCGCTTTTGAATGAATTCAATGCTTCCGGCAAGGTTGAGCATACGCTCTACGTGAAAACCGTCGCAAATTACGGTGCTGAGGTTGCGTTCGAGAAGGAGTTCGAAGCCATCGCAACGCGCCAACAAAAAGCGCTTT
>NZ_JAILWL010000131.1 GCF_025698965.1 Roseibium sp. | reverse complement strand
CGGAGACAGAATTTCCGCGCCGCGGTTTCCCGACTTGAAGCCATGCGAGCCATAAATCGCCTCCATGACTTCTCGTTCCAGCTCATCGGGGGGGTAAACAACGGTGACATTATCCCCGAACAGCGCTTCAAAGAGCCCGCTTTTGCGGACGAACGGCGTTGTAAGAACACCGATCCTTGAACGTGCAGGGGACAGCGCATCAATGGTTTCCCTGATCGCATCGGTCATGCTGATCAGCGTAAGATCGAGTTCGTCCTCCATTTCCTGAAGGAAACAATGGGTGATGAAGCACGGCAGCAAAGCCGCATTGCACCCTTCGCGCTCCAACCTTGCCAAAGTGTCGAACACATAAAGTTTCCGATGAGTGGGATTGTAGTTGACCTCCATGGGCGTGACCGGTTCGCGCATAGGTTTTTGCTCGAAAATCAGCTCCCGGTGATCGCCTTCCGATCTTACCGGGGTGGATTCCACAATCCGATAGAGCAGGTCCGCACCCGAGAGCGCACCAAGGCCGCCAACGATTCCCAAGCGAAGGGTATCGGCAGGTTTCATTCGATATTTCCCCCTTCGCCAAAACCCAGATGCGTCAGTGCAATTGCCACCTGATCGGCGGACAGCACCGGTTCAGCGGCAGCCTGCAGGCTCAGATCATTGGCTTGTGCATGTTTTGCAAGCTTGGTCGCAGCCTCATAGCCGATGATCGGTGCCAGCGCGGTCACGTGCACAAGACTGTTTTCCAGCAAGGTCTGGCAGCGCTCTTCGTCGGCAACGATACCGTCAACGCAACGGTCCGACAGGACATTCATTGCATTTGTCAAAGATCCCATGGTTTCCAGGACCTTATGGATAATGACAGGTTCCATGGCATTAAGCTGGAACTGTCCTGCTTCCGCGGCCATTGTTACCGTCAGATCATTCCCGATAGCCTGGTAACAGACCTGATTGACCACCTCCGGGATGACGGGGTTCACTTTCCCGGGCATGATGGATGACCCCGCCTGGACGGCTGGCAGCACGATCTCACCGATCCCGGCCCGAGGGCCAGAAGACATGAGACGCAGATCATTACACACCTTTGAAAGCTTGATGCCGACCCTCTTGAGCGTACCGGAGAACATGACAAAGGCGCCAAGGTCCGAGGAGGCTTCAATCAGGTCCGCCGCAAGCGTAAGCGGTTCGCCGGTAATCTCCCGAAGATGCATGACGGCCGTTTCGCCAAATTTTGCCGGAGCGTTTATACGCGTGCCGATTGCCGTACCGCCCAGGTTCACCTCGGTCAGCAGGCGCGAAAGATCGCTCAGGCGGTCAACATCCTCATTGATGGTCGTCGCGAAACCTCGGAACTCGGCTCCAAGGGACATCGGAACCGCATCCTGCAACTGCGTTCGCCCGACCTTTGTAATATGATCGAACTCTTCAGCTTTCCTGCCGAGAGAATTGCTCAGGTTGGACATTGCCTGAATGAGGGGGCTTATCCGGGCCAGAACCGCCAGACGGATCGCGGTCGGGTAAACGTCATTGGTGGATTGGGATCGGTTCACATCATCATTCGGATGAATTTGGCTGTAATTTCCCTGCTCCTTGCCGAACTTCTTGAGGACAAGATTGGCGATGACTTCGTTGGCGTTCATGTTGGTGGACGTGCCCGCACCGCCCTGCATGACATCAACGACAAACTGTTTGCGATGCTGGCCGTTCAAAATTTCGTCGCAGACTGCAGCGATGGCATCGGCCTTCGGGGCGGCAAGCCCGCCGAGATCCCTGTTTGCGAGCGCACACGCTTTTTTGACAGCCGCCAACCCCATGATCAGTTCGGGATAGTGGCTGATCGAAACTCCAGTGATCGGGAAGTTTTCCAAAGCGCGCTGAGTTTGACTTCCCCAGGCTGCGGTGTGCGGAATTTCGACAGTCCCAAGGCTGTCCGTTTCGGTTCTTTTTGCAGTCATGACCGTTGTCTTTTCTGTTCGCATCAAATGCCCCCAACCGGTGTGGTGCATCTCAGACTGGAGTGAAGGCTTTGCTTGAACAGGCTATTTCTGCGAATGTTGCAGCGCCATTACCAACTGCGCATAGGCATTGCAAAATTTGCAAAGGCGTTGAATCCTTCTCGCTGACGGATAAAGGGAGCCTGGAATGGAGATCGATTGGTTGGAGGATTTCCTTGCCCTTTCAACGGCCGGTGTGTTTGCGCGCGCGGCGGATGCACGCAACATCAGCCAATCTGCTTTTACGCGCCGCATCAAAAACCTGGAGAATTGGGCGGGCACGCCGCTGTTTGACAGGAGCGTGCACCCAGTGGAGCTCACTGCAGCCGGCAAGGCGTTCCGAAAGACCGCAATCGAGACCGTGAATGCGCTCAATCTGACCAAGGACGACATCCGCAGTCAATCCCGCCGCGAAGCCGATACGCTCGACTTTGTGGCTCTCCACACTTTGGCGATCTCGTTCTTTCCGTCCTGGCTCAATCAAATGGTTGGGCATCTTGGACCCGTCAAAACGCGATTGGTCGCCGAGAATTTCTCAGGCTGCGCCGAGGCCATTCTCAACGGCAGCGCAGATTTCATGCTCTGTTATTCTCATCCGTCCGTACCGACGATTTCAGACGAAAGCCGGTATCCATCGGCGACAATCGCCAAGGACAAGATCATCGCTGTCAGCGCTGTAAACTCCGCCGGGGATGCAAGTTATAACCTCGACGGTGCAGACGAATTGCCGTACCTGTCCTATCCGCCTGACACGTTTCTCGGGCGCATATCACGGGTTTGCCTGGATCGGGGCAGCCTTCGGGATGTTTTTACGACCACCTATGAAAACTCTGTGGCCGAGGCGCTCAAGTCAGCATGCTTCGAAGGGCATGGAGTGACGTTTCTCCCGGAAAGAGCCGTTAAACGAGAGCTGGCTGAAGGCAAGCTTGTCAGAGTGAGCAAACCGGAATTCGAAGTGGAAGTTTACGTCAAGCTCTACCGTTCGATAGAGCGCTCAAGGCCGCAGTTGGAACGATTCTGGAGGCTGAGCCAGAAGCAGCCGTAAAATTGGTTTCATGAGGCCTCTTTCGCGAAGCTACAAGCTGCACATGAGTTCTGCACCATTTTCCAGAACTGCTCGACAGCAGGGCGGCTTCTCTCCATGTTGCGAAAGAGTTTGATCGACATATGGTGTTCCGAGCGGGCATCGCTGATGCGCACAAGGCTTCCGTCATCGAGATGGGATCTGATGGCCATCTCAGGCAGCCAGGCTACCCCCAACCCCTCTAGGCAGGCAGCTTTTTGTGCTTCCGCAACCGAGTTTTCGCTTTGGGTTTCAAGTTTGTCGGCCAGACCGGATTCTTCAATGACGGCCCAGCTCAACCGGCCAAGAAAACTCTCGTAAGGATAGGAGAGGAGAGGGAGTTTTCCCTCCTGCCCGAAATGGAAGAGTGCTCCGCCATCCGTATCGGCACGGGAAACAGCGACCAGGCAATCATCGGAAACAGTGATCGATGGATACCAGGCATCTTTGGTCAGCGCAGCCATTGATGGATGGTCATAGCTCAGCATGAAGTCAACATTGCCGGCTGTCAGGGTTTCAACGCAATCCGAGAAATTGTCGACAATGAAGTTGGTCTTAATCGGCCCGATGGATTTGGATATTCCCTTTATCCAGGCTGGCACAAAGGAGATTGAAAGCGTATGCAGCACCGAAAAGCGTAACGCTTCTCCCTCACTGTTCGAATGCTGTTTTAGCTCCTCGCGAATCTGGCGAAGTGTATTGATCGTTTGGCACGCTGTAGCCCGAAATGCTTCTCCGGCAGATGTCAGGACAACGGGGTGAACGCTCCGGTCGAAGAGTGGTGTGCCAACCCAGTGTTCCAGGTTCTTGATGCGCCGGGTAAAGGCAGACTGACTGACGCGTCGGTTGTGCGCCGCCTTTGCAAAAACGCCTGCAGTTGACAGGGCGAGAAAATCTTCCAACCAATCAATTTCCATAAGTCCGCTCCCTGGAACACAAGTGAATGTAGTTGCGCAAGGCAGCAGCGGACATTGCAAACTTTGCAATCGTATTGCGAAAATTATCGCCTGGCCGAGCTTCGTCTGGTTTGATCGCAAATCTGTATCGTCCGTCGGCAAGGCCTGTCTCGTCGATGAGTAACCTGCTCAGATTTCGTGGCGAGGGGATTGGCGGTTTTGGTGTCGACGAATTGATACTCGGTGCCGGTATCCTCGCTTTGCGAGACAAGTCATTAGCAAGGTCGAAATTGGCAAACTTCTTTATCCAATTTTTGTTGCGCAATTACCGCGCCCTGCGAGTATTCGTCGCAAGGGGTGGATTAGACCTTTGTCTAATGCCGGGTCTGGAGGCAATGTACCGCCTTCGGGGCAGAACATCAGGACGGGACTGATATCTTGGCACAGGGGTCTGAAAACGGGTCGTCTTTTCCATCATTTAAGACATCACCGCTGCGGGAGCGTGTATTGGGCGAGGTGCATTCACGTCCTTTCCGCCCACTGGGCGGTCCGCGAACGGTTCTGCATTACGCCTTTTTGACCAACACCGCGGAGGCTGTTGAGGATCAGGCCTGGTTTTCGGAATTCTGTATTTCGCACGGAAGCCATGGCCCGGCTGGTGGAGCTCGCCACCACACCCTGCCATTTGGTGGTGGTACCCTGAGCTGGGAGCAGCATGCGGAATTTACCACCTACACCTGGGACGGGGCAGCCAATGCGGAGAGCGTTTTTGGCAAGGTTCCGGCAACGCACCCGTTCGGCGCTGCGTTCCGGGCTCCGGGAAATCTGCTGGTTGCCGTCCGTCTGGAGCTAAGAAACTGGGAAGATGGGGAAGCTTGGCGGAACCAGTTTGATGGCGGCAGCCTGACGGTTTCCAATCTGGAAGGCGGTGCCGCGATGGTCGCAACCGATTTCCGCCAGGACGGTGATGGCCTGACACGGTTTCTGGTTCTGAACAGGACCTTGAGTGACGTGCAGTCCGGCGCGGTGGTGCAACGGCTTCTGGAAGTGGAAACCTACCGTACCCTTGCCATGCTGGGTTTGTTTGAAGCAACGAAGCTGCAACCCGAAATCAGGGGATACGAAATCGAGCTGGCGGAACTGACCGGGCAGATGAAGGATACGTCCGCGCTTGGAGCCAACCAGGATCTTCTGGACAAACTGTCCGCGTTGGCAGCGTCTCTGGAAGCAGGAGCAACAGCAAGCACATTCCGTTTTGGTGCAAGCCGAGCCTATCACCAGATCGTCAAGGCGCGTTTTGAAACACTTAGGGAGGAGGCAGCTCCGGGCGAACTCTCCATGGCGTCATTTCTGGCACGGCGTCTTTCGCCGGCCATGCGCACCTGTCAGGCAATTGAAGACCGACAGGCGATGCTCTCCCGCAAACTCGCGCGTGCGACAACGTTGCTTCGGACGCGGGTCGATGTAGAACTGGAACAGCAGAACCGAATTCTTCTGCAATCCATGAACCGCCGGGCGCGGCTGCAACTGAGACTGCAGCAGACGGTGGAGGGACTGTCGGTCGCAGCGGTGAGCTACTATGTCGTCGGCCTGTTTTCCTATCTGGCCAAGGCTGCCAAGGAGGCGGGGTTGCCGGTTCCCAACGCAAGTGTGACAACAGGTCTTGCCGTGCCCATCGTTGTGCTTTTGATCTGGTGGATCGTTCGTCGCATCCGGCAACATCACGGTGAGCATTGATCCACAAACAAAAAAGGCCGGGAGACCCGGCCTTTTCGTGTATTTACCGCAAGTCTTATTTGGTAGTGCCGTCTTCGTTGAACTGTGTCAGGTAGGCAATCACGTCAGCACGATCTTGTTCCTTACGCAGCCCGGCAAAGGCCATCTTGCCTTTCTTGATCAGGTCCTTCGGTTTGGTCAGGTATATGTCAAGGTTCTCAACATCCCAAACCTGGCCGTCGCTCAGCTCAATAAGGGCTTTGGAATACTTGTATCCTTCAACCGCACCCCAGGAACGGTCAACGACGCCGTTCAGCTGCGGGCCGACCTTGTTCTTTGCGTTCTCGCCCACAGCGTGGCACGCGGCGCATTTCTTGAATACTTTTTCACCCTTCGCAGGGTCGCCTTCCGCACTTGCCTGAATGGTCAGGGCCAGAAGCGCGGTTCCGGCGATTGTCAGCAGTCGCTGCATGTGTGTCTCCCTCAGTTTGGGTATTAACCCGCCGGTACAGAACAGGATGTCCAGACTGTATGCAAGTGACGCACAGTCGCATCTGCGTGAGTAAAGGATCGTGGATTGTCAGTCCTTGAGCAAAATCAACTGGCTCTTGCATTGCTCGGCAGGCGGAGCCATTCCTCCAGCCCGCCGTCCCAATAAGGAGACGACCCGTAGAGGCTTGCCAGGAAGTCAATGAAAACCCGAACCTTGGCTGGAAGAAACTGGCGACTCGGGTAAACCGCATAAAGTCCGACATCCTTCGAGGCGCGGTACTGCGGCAACAGGATCTGAAGCCGTCCATCCCGCAATTCCGGGCCAATGTCCCAAGTGGATCGAAGGGCAATGCCGACACCTTCCAACAGGCACTCACGCACAACTTCGTTGGAATTGGTCTTGACCGGAGCATGGGTCCGCACGGTTTCAATGCCGTTTGGTCCTGCGAGACGCCAAGGGTCCTGATTGGTTGCGGCAATCGTGACGTGATTATGCGTCAGGTCTTCGATGCTCTCCGGTATCCCCCGTTTTTCCAGATAGGCCGGACTTGCACACAGGATCCGGTGAACCGGAGCAAGGCGGCGGGCGACAAGACTGGAATCGGAGAGTTCAGCAATTCTGACTGCGAGATCGTAGCCGTCGCCGACGATATCGACGAAATCGTCGGACAGATCGAGATTAATCGAGAGATCCGGGTTCTCGCTCAGGAACCGGCCGAGATGAGGTGCGATATGCATGCGGCCGAAGGATGTGGGAACGGCAACCCTCAGATTGCCGCGTGCTTTCGCCGATCCGCGCGAAACGAAGGATTCTGCTTCTTCGACGGAAGCCAGAATGGCGATGACGCGTTCATAAAAGCCCTGACCCGCTTCCGTCATGGCAATCTGCCGCGTTGTTCGTTGTAGTAACCGGGTTCCAAGTTTTTCTTCAAGTCTACGAATTCGTTTGGAAACCACGGCCGGTGACAAGTTCATCTCACGTCCAGCTGCAGACATGCTGCCCGCACTGACAACTCGGGCGAAGATTTCCATGTCCGTCAGATTGCTCATTTTCAATCTCTCAGAAAGATTATTATTGTTTCCGAACGTTCTCCTTGGCCGACATGCTTGTCAAAACTCAGGAAAGCGATGATCTACCAGCTCTTGCTACGGAGGAGCAAGCCGAGTGGATCATCGCGTCTGGAAAGAACGCGCTCATCCCTGACCGTGAGTGCAGTGCCGATATGTGATCACAATGGTCTTGCCAGGTGAAGAAATACCGCTTTTACGCTCCACCTATCGCTCCGCGGCAGCCGTTGGGTAGCGTTTTTGAGGGCCTTGTTGCCGCAACACGGACCGGCAGCTGCGCTTTCACTGCGAATTCAGGAACAATTCGAACATAAAGGTGCGGTCAATTCTGGAATTCTACCGCCCGGCGTGTAGTCTCTTCGCATTACGTTCAACTCGCATTCTGAAATTGGAGCGCAGGTATGGAACAACAGTCCGATGTTGCAGGCTACATGGAGCCGGGGGAGAAAAACGTCACCCTCGTCTATATCTTATATCTCGTCAGTATTCTGGTTGGCATCACATCGCTGATCGGTGTGATCTTTGCCTATATGAACCGCGGCAAAGCGGGTGGCTGGATCGATACTCATTACACATTTCAGATACGGACATTCTGGATCGGCATTTTGTTCAGCTTGATCGGTTTTGTTTTGATGTTCGTCTTCATAGGAATTTTCGTGATCATCGCTACGCTTATCTGGGCGATCATTCGTTGCATCAAGGGTCTGCAGCTTGCTGCCAGACGCGAAGAGATACCAAACCCGCAGACCTGGATGTTCTGATCAGTCAGTCAGTCAGGCAGGCATAAGAATGGGGTCCGTTGCCAGGGAAACGGACCTTTGCACTGTTGCGTGAAGATTTGGGTCATCTCGTCGTCAAACAGCGAGCATGGCTCTGCTTTTGCAGGTGACACTCGCATCCAGCCGGAGATGCCAGGCCGTCAGGTTTCACGTGTTCCGAGCTGTACCGGCGTCTTGTCCGGTTCGCAATCGGGCGCCTGTCCCGCCAGGCGCAGCGTACGCTCCAGCAGCTGTTCGTAAACCGGACGGCCGCCGAGATGATGCGCTGCCAGCGATGCAGTTGTGCAGGTAACGAGTACGGGCATGATCAAGGCATATGCTCCGGTCAACTCCATCACCAGGACGACGCCGACAAGTGGCGCGCGCACCGAGGCAGCAAAGAACCCGCCCATGGCGGCCACCGCGCATGCGGCCCGGAAGTCCTGTTCGACCGGAAGTGTTTCGATGGCCGCGACGCCAAAGGCCAGGCCTGCGCAAGTCGCGATGGACAGCATCGGCGCGAAGATCCCGCCCGGCACTCCCGAGGCATAGGAAAACAGAACGCCGCCAAAACGCAGAAGCGTAAGAAGCAGCAGGGCAAGAATACCGTAGTCGCTGATGATCAGATGGTGAACCAGGTCCTCACCACCTCCTGTCGCGTCGGGAAACGCGTTCAACAGCACGCCGGTAAAGCCGCCGATCGCAAGTGCGGGTAACCAGCGCAGCCCTTTCGGGATCTTCTGAAACTGGTCCATGACGGCAATCAATGCCCAATTGAAAAACACACCCAAAGCGCCAAGAACGCCTCCCATTATCGCCAGGATTAAGTAGCTCCAAACCGGTATGTAGGAGACATCCACGACAAGGAGCGGGCCGGTATGGGTGAGCTGTTCGGTGATTGCCGCACTCAGGATCGAGGCAATGATCACGGCCATATAGGTGCGGTAGCCAAAGGGAAACTGCCGCCGCGTTTCTTCAACGATAAACAGGATGGCTGCGAGCGGCGCGTTGAAGGCCGCGGCAAGACCGGCAGCAGCACCGGCGGCGAGCAGCCCCTTGTGATCAGAGCTTGAAATGTCATGGGATTTGGCAAGCGCCTCTGCCGTCATGGCTCCCATGTGGATCGTCGGACCTTCGCGCCCCAGCACAAGTCCCGATCCGAGGGCAAGCAAACCACCGAAAAACTTTGCGACCAGAACACTTGCCCAATGCACCGGCCTCTTGTCTTCCATCGCTCCTTCGATTTCCTGAATGCCGCTGCCGGCAGCTTCCGGCGCGACGCGCTGAACGATTAGAAAGGCCCCGGCAACACAGACGGACGAAATCCCGATCGAAACGAGATAGGGGAGGTAGCCTGACCCGAGAGAGCTTCTCAAAGAGGCATAGTGGGCAAACAGAAATTCAAGACCGGCGTGAAAGCCGGTGGCCAGTCCACCGACAAGAATTCCGACCAACGCTGCCTTCAGGAAATAGGCCGCGTCGGATCGGGGAGAAAATATGTCGGAGTTTCCTGTCATGTATCGTGCCGACCTGAAAATGAATGCGGGAACAGGAGAATCGATCATCCCTGAAGCAGGGTGCAAAGAAACCGGGAACTGTGCAAGAGAGGCTTGCCCGGCAAATGGAAACGCGCGGCCGGGCCGCGCGTTGTGTCATTTGTTCGGCAGTCAGCGTAGGCGGTGCGTGATCAGATCACGTGGACTGTCGTGCCGACGCCGACGCGCTGGTAAAGGTCCATGACATCCTCATTGCGCATTCGGATACAACCGGACGAAACAGCGTGTCCAATGGTCCAGGGCTGATTGGAGCCGTGGATGCGATAGAGAGTCGAGCCGAGATAAAGTGCACGTGCGCCAAGAGGATTTTCAGGCCCACCAGCCATGAATGCCGGCAGATCGGGACGGCGCTTGCGCATGGCAGCCGGCGGTCTCCAGTCAGGCCACTCCGCCTTGCGCGTGATCTTGTGCGTTCCAGCCCACTCGAAGCCTGGTTTGCCGACCCCGACACCGTAGCGGCGTGCGGTGCCATCCTTCTGTACCAGGTAAAGAAAACGTGCATTCGTATCGATGATGATCGAGCCGGGTTTGCGTGACCCGTTGTAGTCAACCACCGTCGGCAGGAACTGCGGCGCGACCTGCCGAGACTGACGCTGAGGTTTGGCTTGCTGACGCACAGGCTGCTGGCGCGGTGACCACCAATTGGCACGCCGTACTTTCGGTTGCTGCACCTGACGGCGCTGGACCGGCGCGGTGGCGCGGCGCTGAACGCGCGGCTGCAATTGCATCACCCAGGGTTCTGTCAGGTTCGGACTGAGGACCAGGGGAGGCGGGGCAACCTGTCCGGCAACCGCCGGTGTTCCGGCAAAGCCGGCGCTGATAATCATTGCTCCGGCAAGGAACAGAAATTTCTGCGAACGATTACACTTAAAGAACATGGCAGTACTCTTAAACTTGTCATCGACCACGCTAGACGGCTTTTAAGACCGCCGGTTAACGGATTGGCAAGGATAATAGACGTGCCGGATCATTCAAAAGTGAATCACACGCAGGGAAAATCAGTAATTCTTTCCTATGGTTAGTTCTTTCTTGAAAAACAGCCTTAACGGAGTCCTGATGACCTCGAGTTGAGCGCAAGTCTGCTGAAAACCAGGATTGAATTCTTTGAGTTTTCCGCAATTCCTTGGTTAACGAACCCGTCTGCGGGCATCACGCGCAACCAGCGGCAAAATCTGCTGTGTTTGTTGTTTGGACATGCCGGGCTTGATCCGCGGATCATAGAGCATGTTCAAAATGATCTGATCAAACACGGTAAACCTGCTGTGGCGTGAAGAATCGTTAAACACTGAATGGGTCAGGTCTTCGTCGTCATTCATGGGGCCAAGCCCTTGAAGAATCTCTTCGACCAGGCAGCGTTTGAACAGAAACTCACCTTCGTCGGAAACAATCACGGCCGAAGACCGCTTGATCCCTTTCCGGCCCGAGACGACACGGACAAGACACCGTCCGGGAACTTTTGCCCGGTCGTTCTTGTAGACGTCTCTTTTTACCACCGGCTCGTATTGCGCGCGGTCGACTACAAAGATTTCGAAATTAGCAGTGTTGGGATCGTTGGTGATCCCGGCCGACAAGCCTCCGACCCGCCGGTCGATCTCGCGCACAAAACGGTGCACGATCGGTCGTCTGTCGCGCATCGACAGGTTATGGACGTAAAACCGGACCGGCTGCGTGAATTTCTTGACCAGATATGGCCGCCAGCTCCAGCTTCTGTATTCGAGCCCGAACACGGTCTTTTCAAAACCGCTTAGCAACTCTTCAGTCGAAAAGGTCTGACTTGCGGCGCGAGCCTGGGACGCGACCAGAAATCCGGAAAGAAGGAGAAAAGTCAGAAAGAAACGCATTGCTTTCATATACGTCAATTCGCCGTTGGCAACCATGCTGGATTGAAGTTACTGCGCCCGTTCTGCGGAACTTGCCCCGAAAAAAGATAGCTAAAGCATTTCACTTAAGGAAGCCAATAAACCGTTACCAAAGATCCATAAGCATTGTCAGTTCCGACAGGCGCCGGAAAAACAATTCTTTAAACTTCCCAAGATATAAAGAGGAAACATTGAGATTTTAATGCACCTGCAGGGGCAAAGGTGGGGAGTAGGCATGGCGGCGGTCAAACGATCTTTTCGGGCGGAAAGCCTGATACGTATGAGTAATGGGGCAAATGATGACCCCGCCTTTGCAGACGAACGCCGTCACCAGGAACTCATGGCAGAAATTGCAAGCCTGAAAGCGCTGATAAACAGCGGCCCGGGCGACCAGCAAAATGCTTTGGACCCCGAGGCCATGAGCGAAAAGTTCATGTCCGAGTTCCGCAAGGAACTTTCTGAAGCCGCAAAGCTGAAGGTTGAGCTGGACGCGATCTACGAGGCCATCGCTCAAACCAAGAAGGAAATCGCAACCCTTCATCAGACCACCGGAGCTGAAGGCGAGGAGATGACCCGCGTGACCAACGAGTTGGACGCGGTTGTTGATGGAACGGAGGGCGCAACGGAGTCTATACTCTCAGCTGCCGAATTCATCGACGAAACGGCCAACACCCTGTCCGCGCGCTTGCAGGACCAGGATGCAGAGCTTGCAGGAGATATTCAGGACAAGGTCGTCCAGATCTTCGAGGCCTGTAACTTCCAGGATCTGACGGGTCAACGGATCACCAAGGTGGTCGGCACCTTGCGCTTCGTCGAGGACCGCATCATCCAGATGATGGATATCTGGGGTGGAATTGAAACCTTCAAGGATATCTCGGTCGAAGAACGCGACCTCAAGGAAGGCGATGCCGCCTTGCTCAACGGTCCGGCACTGGAAAGCGACACCGATGTCGCGACACAGGACGACATCGACGCCCTGTTCGCCTGATCTGTTCGTACATTCGAAACATCAACCCGGCCATTGGCCGGGTTTTTTGTTTGGCGAATTACAAAAGCCTCTGTTTGGACTTGTGCCCTTGGTCCTTCAGAGTTACACAAGAGAACAAATAGTGAATATCGGGTGTTGCATGGCTGAACGGAAATCGGACAAAGGCGCAAAACCGGAACGTGATCCTGTGACCGGATTGCTGGAAGGCGGGGACGGTCGGAAGCGATGCTGGTGGCATGGCGGTCTTGAGGATTATCAGCATTACCACGACACCGAATGGGGTTGGCCGGTCGATGAAGATCGCCGCCTTTTTGAAAAAATATGCCTCGAAGGCTTTCAGTCCGGACTTTCATGGCTGACGATCTTGCGCAAGCGAGACGCGTTCCGTGCGGCCTTTGCGAATTTCGAGTTCGAGAAAGTCGCCCGGTTCACCGAAGCCGACGTTGAAAGATGCCTGAATGACGCAGGCATTGTCCGACATCGCAAGAAAATCGAGTCGACCATCAACAATGCCAATCGGGCTCTCGAGCTGAAGTTGGAATTCGGGACATTGGCCGCATATTTCTGGTCGTTTGAGCCTATGCCGGATGATCGACCGGAAAAGATCGATTTTGAAACCGCAAGAACACTCGGCAAGACCGCAGAAAGCACGGCGCTCTCAAAAGACCTGAAGAAACGTGGCTGGAGTTTTGTCGGGCCGACCACCGTCTACGCCTTCATGCAATCGATGGGCATGGTCAACGATCACCTGGAAGGCTGCTGCTGCCGCGATGCAATCGAAAACGCGCGGGCGCAGTTCAAGCGGCCGGCACGGTCTTGACGGCCGCATCTCGATCAGGCGCATCAATCGACAGCCGAATAGCTCCGTACTTCCCTTTGGAGCAATTGTTCTGGAGCGTCAGCCGCCGACTTTTTCCTTAAGTGGTGCAAACAGCGGGTTTTCACGCGAGAAGACATAATCCAGTGTCTCCACGGTCACCGTGTCCGCACCTTCCTCAATCAGCAGCTTGGCGCAATCGGCCACGGCGTCTTTCGGGCACAGCACATTGACACGGTGCTTGTCGTCAGCCTCGGCAAAACGCTGCAGCGCGCCAACTTTG
>NZ_JAILWL010000130.1 GCF_025698965.1 Roseibium sp. | reverse complement strand
ACCGGCAGATTAAGGCGCTTACCAGCGAAAACAACCAACATCTGAACGATCTGAAAACCAGGGATCGAACTCTGCAGCGCATGACGGGTGAAATGCAGAAGTTGCAGAAGGATTTGGAAGACGCTCCTGCACTTGTTCAGCTTCGCCAAGACTTCCGAACCCTGGCGGCCAAGCTGTCGGGGACAGACACCACCGATCAGACTGTCCCGGCCGCCGCAAATGGCAGTGCCCCGATCACCTCGCCTTCCTTCCCTGACGAGAAAGAGGTTCAACCCGTCACGTCTTCTCCGAATACGACGGAAGACGCCAATGGCAGCACCGTTCCTGCCACTGAGGACACCGCAACCGAAATAAAGAGCACGGCTGGTGCGGAACCTCGGGCAACCCTCAGGTCCACGGAAATCGCCAATGCCGCTGAAGCGCTTGTCGGGCGCATCGTCGCATCCAGCCGCAGCGATGTTCCAATCGAAGCCGATGACGTGGATGCTGCCCCGGCGGCGGAACAGACTGAAGGGACACCGACGACTGATTCCGCACCGGAAACGAAACCTTCGAAACAAAAAAAGGAGCTTATGGCTTGATCTGCAACCGCAGTCGCGGTCATTTAGACGGATAGATAAACGTCTGATGGATCTGCGGTAAATGCTGATTGAACGCCATAATGCCATTCTGGAACTTGCCCGGCAGTTGGGGCGGGTCAGCGTTGATGACCTTGCAAGACGCTTCGAAGTCAGTCCTCAAACAATCCGCAAGGACTTGAACGAACTTTGCGAACGTCGTCTCCTGGCCAGAACCCATGGTGGTGCTCTGCTCTCCTCCGGCATCGAAAATGTCGGCTACGAAGCGCGCAGAATTATTTCCAGCAAGGAAAAAGCCGACATCGGCGAGAGCGTTGCCGCGCTCATTCCGGACAATGCGTCCATATTCATAAATATCGGCACGACGACGGAGGCAGTCGCGCAAGCGCTTTTGCAGCATCGCGGCCTGATGGTCATCACCAACAACATCAATGTCGCAAGCTTGATGCGCGGTTATTCCCAGATCGAGGTTGTGATTGCCGGTGGTGTCCTCAGACACGCTGACGGCGGTATTGTCGGTGAAGCGGCTGTCGACTTCATGCGCCAGTTCAAGGTCGATTTTGCGGTCATCGGAGCTTCGGCCATCGATCCGGATGGTTCGCTGCTCGACTATGACTATCGTGAAGTGAAAGTGACGAAGACAATCATGGACAATGCCCGCCATGTCATCCTGGCGGCGGACAGCACCAAGTTCGAGCGAACGGCGCCTGTACGTGTCGGACATCTGTCGCAGGTCAGCACATTCGTAACCGATCACTGCCCCAACCCGGGATTTGCGAAAGTGGCTGAAGAGGCGGAAGTCAATCTCATAGAGACAGGTCCGCAGACAATTCCCAGTCAGGACTGAACAGCAACAGATCCACCGGTGCCTCAACCAGGTAAATCGAACTCTGTCTTGTGGACAGAGCTGTGGAAACAGCTACTGACAACCTGGGGAGAATTGGCACGCCCAACGGGACTCGAACCCGTGTTTCCGCCGTGAAAGGGCGGCGTCCTAGACCGCTAGACGATGGGCGCGCGGTGCTTCGAGGCATCTGCCTTAAGCCGAGGTCCGTGCGTATAAGGCCGCGTAGCTAAAGACGCAACCCCTTTTCTTCATTTTTTTGACACATGCCTGTTCATAACCCATCAGAATCGCGTGCCGGAAAACAAAATGTGCAAGACGGGCCATATCTGCGGGACATTGAAGCCGTTAGCGGGCAATGAAATCCGTCCGGCTAAGCTGTTTGCCGGTTACAGCGTCAACCCGAAGAAGTGCCGTCTTGCTGCCCTCCCGCACCAGAACCAAAAGAACACCATCGGTCAAAGTCGCCTGAATCACCTCTGCATCCGGTCCGACAACGACCGACGAGGCGAATACAGCTTCTGATGGATCGGCTTCATAGGTGTTGATCTTGTAGAGAATTGCTGCAAAGACAGCGATAAACCCGGCAAACATGATCAGGGACGAACCGAGCAGCAGGCGTTTCAATTTTGCCTGAACGCGTTGCGCAGCCGGATCGAGCGGTGCTTCTTCCTGGCCTTCATCCCGGTAATCAGGTTGTGACATGACAGACAATTCCTATCAAAATCCGATCACTCCGGACTCGGATTTCAGTTTAACTGTTGACGAAGCCGACGCCGGAAAACGGCTGGACGCCGTACTGGCGGCTCATCTGGATGTGCTCAGTCGCAACAGGATCCAGTCCTTGATCAAGTCCGGAGACGTCACCGTCGGCGGCGCGAAAATAGTGGAGCCGAAATACCGGGTCAATGAAGGTGATGCACTAACCCTCAATTTACCGGAAGCGGAAGACCCCGAACCTCAGGGTGAGGACATCCCGATAACAGTCGTATATGAGGACGAACATCTCATTGTCGTCGACAAACCTGCCGGACTTGTTGTCCATCCGGGAGCCGGAAACTGGACAGGCACCCTGGTCAATGCGCTCATCCACCATTGCGGCGACAGCCTTTCCGGAATTGGCGGCATCAAGCGTCCTGGGATCGTCCACCGGATCGACAAGGACACATCCGGTCTGCTGGTCGTCGCGAAGACGGACCAGGCGCACAAGGGCCTCGCCGCTCAATTTGCCGACCATGGCCGCACCGGTCCGCTCGAAAGGGCCTATTCGGCTCTCGTCTGGGGGGCGCCGTCGAGCCTGAAGGGCACAATCAACGCGAATCTTGCCCGCTCTCAGGCAAACCGCCAGAAGATTGCAGTGGTCAAGACCAGCGGCCGTCACGCAATTACCCACTGGCAGGTCAAGGAGCGGTTCGGCTCCGCCGATGAACCGGCGCTTGCATCATTGATGGAATGTCGGCTGGAGACCGGTCGCACGCATCAGATCCGTGTGCACATGGCTCACATTGGTCATCCGCTGATAGGCGACGACGACTACGGGTCAGGTTTCAAAACCAAGATCAACCGCCTGGAAGAGCCTCTCAAAGGGGCGGTAAAAGACTTCAACAGGCAGGCTCTTCACGCGGGTTTGTTGGCATTTGAACACCCGGCAAATGGGAAAACTTTGCGCTTTGAGAGCCCTTATCCTGCTGATTTTGCAAAACTATTATCCGCATTACAAAAATTTTAGGATGCGTTTCCCTATTCTGGCCATGTAATCGGCAATTTCCATCCTATATTAGAAACTCTTGTGTGCCTAAACGGACACTATTCTGCGTCCGCCTTTCCCCTGACAGGTCTTGCTTGCGTAAATATTCGGAGCATCGGGGGCAAAAGGACGCAAACTTTACGAAAGGGGGTGCATGCCATGGCCCAAAACGTACCTACACTCACCGCAGGTGAAGGCGGCCTGAGCCGTTACCTGGATGAGATTCGTAAGTTTCCGATGCTGCAGCCGCAGGAAGAATACATGCTCGCCAAGCGCTACAAGGAGCATGAAGACCCTGAAGCTGCGGAACGCCTGGTAAATTCCCATCTTCGTCTCGTTGCGAAAATTGCGATGGGATACCGTGGTTATGGCCTGCCGATCGGCGAAGTTGTCTCGGAAGGCAATGTTGGTCTGATGCAGGCAGTTAAGCGCTTTGAGCCGGACAAGGGTTTCAGGCTCGCGACTTACGCCATGTGGTGGATCAAGGCTGCCATTCAGGAATACATTCTGCGGTCCTGGTCTCTTGTGAAAATGGGGACCACGGCAAACCAGAAACGTCTGTTCTTCAATCTGCGTCGCCTGAAAGGCAAGATCCAGGCACTGGATGAAGGTGATCTGAAGCCGGATCAGGTGAAGGAAATTGCGACGCGACTCGGTGTTTCCGAGGAGGAAGTGATTTCCATGAACCGCCGCCTCGGCGGAGATGCCAGCCTCAACGCACCCGTTCGCGCCGAAGCTGATGCCGGCGAATGGCAGGATTGGCTTGTTGATGAAAGCGACAGTCAGGAAACGTTGCTTGCCAATCAGGAAGAACTCGACATGCGTCGCAAGCTTTTGAGCGATGCGATGGATGTTCTGAACGAGCGTGAACGACGCATTTTCGAAGCCCGCCGTCTGTCGGAAGATCCGATGACCCTGGAAGACCTTTCCGGTGAATTCGGTGTCAGCCGGGAGCGCGTCCGTCAGATCGAAGTACGCGCATTTGAAAAGGTGCAGAAAGCCGTTCGCAACAGCGCACGCTCGATGGACCAACAACCTGTAGCCTGACGCGAGAAACGATCAGGTTTCTTAAAAACGCCGGAGCCAAACCCCGGCGTTTTTCTTTTGCGTGTCCCGAACCAGTCTTCTCGGACCCGTTTGCCTCAATCCGCATTCCAACTCCACTTGCGATGCCCCCGGCTGCAAACTAGGCTGATCTTGTTGACACAAGACCGATAGCCTATGCGCCTGTTTCTCAAAACACTGTTTTCCAAACGCATTCTCGTTGCGGTCGTCGCCTGCATTGTCCTGGCCTTCATGACCGGATTGCGTTTTGAGGATCCCGGATTTCTGAAGGCGATGCGCGAGCTCACCTTCGATTATTATCAGCGCTTGAAACCGCGGGACTATGAACCCGCTCCTGTGCGTATTGTCGACATTGATGAGGCATCGATTGCTGAAATCGGCCAATGGCCCTGGCCGCGCACCAAGCTTGCGGAAATGGTGCAGATTCTGACCGATCTGGGGGCTGCGGCCATCGTTTTCGACATGGTGTTTTCCGAACCTGACCGAACATCGCCGGCACAGCTTCGCGATACGCTTGAAAAAACCGCGCCGGACGATCTACTGGCAACTCTTTCGTCTCTGCCGGATCACGATACGCAATTCGCGGCCGTTCTCGCGGAGGCTCCCGCCGTCATCGGCTTTGCCGTGGCAAGTCACTCGACCGGCACCCTTCCCCGAAGAACCGCCGGGATGTCTTACGCAGGCGAAAATCCTGCCGACTTCCTGGTTCCTTTTCCCGCTGCCGTTGCAAGCCTTGATATTCTTCAAAAGAACGCCGCCGGGATTGGCTCCATCTCGATCTCGCGGGATGACCAGGAAGGTGTTGTCCGGCGTGTGCCCCTGATCGTGAGCGACGGTCAATCGCTGTTCCCAAGCCTCACAACAGAGGCTTTGCGAATTGCTCAAGGGGCGAAAGGCCTGATTGTCCGCGCCACAGGTGCCAGCAATGAAGCCGCAGCGGGCGACCCCGCGGTGACTGCCGTCAAGATCGGTGCCTACGAAACCCCGACCACCGGCTCCGGCGAATTGTGGCTCTACTACACACCCGATCATCCTGACCGTTATCTATCCGCAAAGAAGGTGTTCGCGTCCGCTGACCGCGCAGATCTTGCCTCGAATGTTGAAGGGCAAATCGTACTCGTCGGTGCATCGGCTGCCGGACTGAGAGATATCAGGGCAACTTCCCTTGGAGAACTGGTTCCCGGCGTCTCCATACACGCTCAAGCGCTTGAGCAGATGCTGTTTGAACAGTTCCTCTCCCGTCCTGACTGGGCCAACGGACTGGAAGTCATAGCCACATTTGCTGTCGGGGCCATCGTCATCCTTGCGCTTCCGGCCCTTGGCAGCCTTGGCACCGCCATTCTGGCAGCAGTCATCGTGTCGGGGCTTGTTGGGGGCTCTCTGTACCTCTTCTGGTACGAAGGCCTGCTGATTGACCCTCTCTATCCTGCAGTGACCTCGTTCCTGGTGTTTGCCGCTTCATCTTCGCTGCTTTTCTTTTTGACGGAGCGGGAGAAGAAATTCGTCCGGCAGGCGTTCAGTCAGTATTTGTCACCGGACCTCGTCACCCAACTGGAGCAAACTCCCGACCAACTCACGCTCGGCGGTGAAATCCGGCCGATGACGATCCTGTTCATGGACATACGCGGCTTCACCCCCATCTCCGAACAACTTACGCCCAAGGAACTCGTCAGTTTCCTCAACACGCTTCTGTCGCCGCTGTCCGATGCCATTCAGGCAGAGGGGGGAACAATCGACAAATACATCGGTGACAGTATCATGGCGTTCTGGAACGCGCCGCTTTCCATTCCCGATCACGCAGAAAAAGCCTGCCGGGCAGGACTGACCATGCTGAAAGTGGTCGACAAGCTCAATGACCGCGATGCATTCGGATTCAAGGCACGGAATCTGAAAGCACAGACGGTCAGGATCGGAATCGGGCTTAACAGTGGCGAGGTTTGTGTCGGCAACATGGGCTCGGCCCGGCGGTTCAACTATTCTGTCATCGGAGATGCCGTGAACATTGCCTCACGCATTGAATCAAGCTGCAAGGCAGTTGGCGCCGAACTCCTCGTGTCGGAAGATACGCGCAACGAAGCACCGGATTTTGCCTATCTCGAAGCCGGTGAAATTCCTCTCAAAGGCAAAAGCGAACCAGTGAAACTTTATGCGCTCCTCGGTGATACGGCGTTGAAAAATTCCAAGGAATTCAAAGAGCTGCAAGGCGTGCACAGTCGATTAATGCTGGCGATCAAAAATTCACAGTTCCAGGATGCTCACAGCGCACTTGAGACAGCGCAGCTCCTGGCACCCTCGCTGATGGACTTTTACGGGCGTTTTGAAGATATTCTGCGGGATCTTGAAGCCGCACATGGAGAAAGCAGCGCCGCGCAATGACGGCGCCGCTCAAGTCTTCAGACTGCGATCAACGGATTTCGACCGCGTAGGTATCGACCGGAACCACTTTGCTGATCAGGCCGGCCTCAGCCATGAACTCGGCAAACCGCTGATAGCGTCCGGCGTCCAGAGCTGCGGGGCGTTTGGCAAAGCGCGGCAAGGTGTCTTTCCAGGCCCGCCTGTTGAGCTCGTCATTCAAATGCGGATAGGCCTCGATAAACGCATTCCAGGCCTCATCCGGATGGTTGGTCAGATAGATGGTCGCCGCCTCGATTGCCGCCATGAACTTTTCAAAACGCGGATCATCGGTCTTGTCCTTGTTCACCACATAGATCAGTTCGTCAAAGATCGGCACGCCATTTTCTTCCGGGAAAAAGGCTTTGCCTTCCTTGCCTTCAATCGCAATTTGAGTCAGTTCAAAATTGCGATAGGCACCGATCACGGCATCAACCTGGCCGGACATCAGCGACGGCGAAAGAGCGAAGTTGACGTTGATCAGTTCAACGTCGTCCATGGTCAGGTTGACCGACTTCAACATCTGGCCAAGCATCGCATCTTCAAATCCGGAAACGGAAAAACCGATTGTTTTTCCCTTCAGATCCTTCAGGTCCTTGATCGGTCCGTCTTTCAGCACGATCAGCGAATTCAGCGGTGTTTCGACCAGTGTACCAATGCGCGCAACCGGCAGACCTTCCTCGATATGCGCATGAAGGGTCGGCTGATAGGAAATCGCAATGTCACCCTGTCCTGCGGCAACAAGCTTCGGCGGCATTGCCGGGTCAGCCGGCTCGATCAACTCGACATCCAAACCTTCCGCTTCAAAAAAACCCTTGGTCTGAGCGGTAATGACCGGCGCATGATCCGGATTGGTGAACCAATCCAGCAGGACAGTCAGTTTTTCTGCAGCCTGCGCCGGAGCACTGGCCAAAATGCCAGCGGCAACAGTCAGGGACAGGAGTGTTTTTTTCATTCAATCCTCCAGAATTTGGCAGTCAGGATTCGGCCTGCCAGGGAACAAGAAGTCGGGTGAGATATTCGACGGCGTAACGCATCGCGAGCACCATCAGGGCAAGCAGGATGACTGCGGCAAACAGAACATCGGCATTTCCTCGGGCATTGGCCTGAAGCATGATGAAGGCAAGTCCGCCCTTGGCTCCGGCCCATTCGCCGACAACCGCACCAATCGGCGCAAACACAGCCGCAACGCGAATGCCGGAAACAAAGGCCGGTAAAGCAGCCGGGAGGCGGAACACCCAAAGTTCCCGGATGCGCGGAACCCGGTAAAGCCGTGCCAGATCGACAAGACCCGTATCAAGACGCCGCAAGCCGTCATAGACCGTGGATGTGACGGTGAAGAAGATCACCAGGATCGCCATGACGATTTTCGACGACATGCCAAAGCCCAGCCACAAAACCAGAATCGGTGCGATGGCAAAAACCGGCAAAGCCTGGGTGACGAGGATGGTCGGCATGATGACGCGGCCAGCAAGTGGAAACAGCCAGACCGTAACGGCAACCAGCGCACCGCACAAAACCCCGAGCGCAAACCCTACGATGGTTTCAAAAGCGGTTATCCCGGCATGATGCAGGAGAAAATCTGCGCGTTCGGGAAAGGTCTGGAAAACAGCAATCGGTCCGGGAAGCATGAAACTTGGTGGCTCAAATACCGCAACCAGCAGTGCCCAGACCCCCAACACGGATGCAGCACCGACAAGAAACCTGCCGAAAATGATCAGCAACGCCTTCATGACACCTTCCCGGTCTGGGTTGGCGCCATCAGGATTTCGATGTCGGCATTCAGGTTCTGCAACAATACAGACCACTGCCGGAGCAGACGTAAACGCATAGGATCTCCCGTCTTCGGACACGCCGAAAATGACAATGGAGATCCGGGAATTGGCTAAGGATTCCGTCCCTTCGCCGGCATGACCCGGATCAGGTTCTAAGGGTTCGGATTAACACCATCTCAGCTCCGGAAACCGGAACACCCCTCGGACCAAGGCGGAACATGCCTTGCTTGAACTAAAAACGCAAGCTGAAGTTTCTTAGGCTTTTGAGCCGGATCTTATGGCCAGCTGGTTAACCGGCCTGCCAGGCGGTGATGGCCTTTTCAACAGCGTCAGCCCCCGCACTTCCCTTTTCAAGGGTCAGGATGCCGCGTTTGCCGTTTTCATAAAGCATCGGTATGTCGATCCAGCCCCGTTCGCGCAGCAATGCCAGATTGCGTTCTTGTTCATTGGGCAAGCTTGAGAGCGCAATCCAGAAGATACCCGGAGAAACCTTGACAGACGCGCCGATGAGCGCATCCCCGCGGGCTTCTTCCGTAGGCTTCATAACCAGACCCGGCACGTTCACGACATCACCGGCAGCAAAACTGTCAGGAAATTCATATGTGATTTCAACCAGATGACTGGCCGGCAATGATGTGTCATCATTCGGTTTGATACGAATATCAACCTTCACATCCCTCTCAGGAATCTCGACCACAGCATTGAGGATTGCCTGAACCTGCCCATCAAGGTCGGTGACTTCTTCAACATCCCAGGCAACAGCGCCCTGAGCTGCGGTGCCCGCGCCGCCGGCATCTTCGCCTTCCTCGTAAAGTATGGATCGCTGAACGCCGTTTTCAGTGGTCTCAGACGGTGCGGACGGTGCGGCTTCCTCCGGAGCAATTGCCGCGAGGTTTCCTTCCGGCACTGCGGAAGGTGTTTCCGCGCCGGTGCTTGAAGACGTTGCAGGTGCTCCGGAAGCTGGTTCGTTTTCGCCGCCTGTCACGATTGCAGGTTCGGAAGATCCCGGTTGCAGGGTTTCCGGATCGATTGTGGTTGTCGTGACAGTTCGCGCATCCGGCGCAACAACTTCGTTGTCGCCATCGTCCAGCAACCGGTCGGTATTCTTTGAAGAATCTTCCGGTGTTTCAGACGTCTCTGCCGTCACATCGCTGGTCACAGGTTCTGTGGTTGCTGTTTCCGTCTCGCTCGATTGCGGCTGCGTGACCGCGACCTGATCTTCTGGAGACAGGAAGAAATACGCTCCTGCTCCGACAACCAGGAGAGCCAGAACAGCCGCAATGGCGATCGGAACTGCCTTGTTCGATGAAGAACCGGAACGCAGCGCGTCGGATGCACTCGGCCGCTTGCCCTTGGCCCGACCTGGCTTTTCTGGTGCAGCTGCGGGTGTTTCAGGCTCCTTGGCACCGGTGTCGGCTGCGGGCGCCGGCTGCGCCTCCGTCTCCGAAACCGGCTCGAAGAGGCCATTGTCATCGGCCCTAGGGTCATTAAAGACAGGTTCCTGTCGCGGCGGTGTATCCTCTAGCGGCGCTGTTTCATCCGCCGGTTCAACCGCATCCTTGGCATTTTGAACCGCCTTATTGGCGGCCGTTCCAAGTGTCTCAGCTTCGGACAAAGTATCCTTAAGCGGAGATGGGATTGTCTCTTCAGATGCAGGGCTGTCTTCAGCCTCAGGCTCCTGGGACTGCGGGGAAGCCGATACCGGATCCTCGTCGGGCCCGGATTCCGGTTTTTCAGGCTCTGATTCGGCCGCCTTGGGTTCTTCAACCGGCTGCGCAGGTGTGTCCACATTTGGCGCTGCGGGACTAAGGCCAAGGCTTTCACGGGCGGCTTCGGCTTCAACTTTCCGAATCGCTTCTTCGAGCCTCAACTGTTCCGCGGTGATTTCCGATGGAGACAGCGGCGGCTCATAGGCTTTGAGCTGATTGACAATGGCATTCCGTGCCCGGCTGTACACGCTTCTGCGGGCAGCACCGTTGCTTTCGGGCAAAGACGCGATCGTTTTCTTCAGAATTGAATAGTAATCAGCCATCTTCCTGCCTACCGGCCATCTGCAAAGTTCATTTTGCTTGCCTGGGATTTCAAAACTTTTTCAGGCTTATAGCAAGTTTTTATAGGTCATTGCCAATTCTTCAAAAATGCCTGGCCAACGGCGACCTTTACAGTTCTCTTCCCACCATGGTTTCTTCAAACAACACTAACAAGAGTGTCTCGAAATCCAAGCGGAGCGCATTTTGATTCGCAACGCGCTCGCGCATGGCTCAGTTTGAGCCTTTTAATCCTCGGATCTCAATCCTGGAAAGGATTCTGCACAAGAATTGTGTCGTCGCGCTCGGGACTGGTCGACAACAAAGCAACCGGTGCACCGATCAGCTCTTCAACGTGACGCACATATTTGATGGCTTGAGCCGGAAGATCCGCCCAGGTCCGGGCGCCTTCGGTGGACTCTTTCCAGCCCGGCAGCGATTCGTAGATCGGAACCACACGCTCCTGAGCGCCTTGCGAAGCCGGCAGATAATCGATCCGTTCGCCATCAAGCTCGTAACCGATACAGATCTTGATTTCGTCAAGCCCGTCGAGAACATCGAGTTTGGTCAATGCAATACCATTGATGCCGGACGTGCAGACTGTCTGACGAACAAGCACAGCATCGAACCAGCCACAACGACGGCGACGGCCTGTTACTGTTCCAAATTCGTGACCGCGGGTTCCCAGGAATTCACCGACTTCGTTTTCCTGTTCGGTCGGGAACGGTCCTTCGCCCACACGCGTTGTATAGGCCTTGGTGATGCCGAGTACGTAGTCGACGGACCCCGGACCAAGCCCGCAGCCTGTGGCCGCCTGACCGGCAACTGTGTTGGAAGAGGTCACGAACGGGTAAGTGCCGTGGTCGATATCCAGAAGCGCGCCCTGGGCCCCTTCAAACAGGATGCGCTTGCCCTGTCGGCGCTGTTCGTCGAGCAGGTACCAGACCTTATCCATGTAAGGCAGAACCTTGTCGGCAACGCTTGCAAGCTCATCGTAAATCGCCTGAGCCGAAATCTCTTCCTGACCAAGACCGCGGCGCAGAGCATTGTGATGCGTCAGAAGACGGTCAATCTTCGCTGGCAGCGTCGTCAGGTTTTTCAGGTCCATAAGCCGGACAGCGCGACGGCCGACCTTGTCTTCGTAAGCCGGGCCAATGCCCCGCTTGGTGGTGCCGATGCGTGTTCCCGTGTTGGAATTCTCGCGCAATGCGTCGAGTTCACGGTGCAATGACAGGATCAGCGTGACATTCTCGGCAACCCGCAGGGTTTCCGGCGTCACTACAACACCCTGGCTTCCCAGGCGCTCCACTTCCTCGGCGAGCGCATGCGGGTCCAGAACAACGCCATTGCCGATAACCGACAATTTGCCTTCGCGCGCAACACCTGACGGCAGAAGGGAAAGCTTGTAGCTGACACCGTCAATAACAAGCGTATGCCCGGCGTTGTGCCCACCTTGGAATCTTACGATGACATCGGCTTGTTCAGACAGCCAGTCGACAATCTTGCCTTTGCCTTCGTCACCCCATTGCGAACCGACAACAACCACATTCGCCATATAATCTTTGCTCTCCTGAAAGCAGCTTTCCGCACCTGCGGGCTCAAGCCCCGGCGTGCCGACACGACAAGCCCCGGCATCCTGACCGGGGCAAACGGCGCGGACTATAGACAGGTTTCCCGGCTCACGCGAGTCTTCGCGATGATTAAATGACCTGCCCGTTCACTTTTATTGGGTCTTATAACCCGGTATTTGGCTTTAATTGGGCGGCTTGCCGTTCTCGTCGCCCTTTTCACCCCGTGCAAGTTTGTAGATCATGGGTGACGTCCTGAGCAACCAGACAAAACGACGCCTCTGGTCTGCCGGAACTGCCTCACGTGTCAGCATCCGCACAATGATGAAAAGAACCAGAGCAAGATGCAGCGTGGCCGTGTAAACAAAGAACGCCGCCGGCCCGAAAATACCCATCAGCAGTGACGCAATAAAGGGTCCGATCACCGCACCGCTGCCAAACGCCAGCATCAGACCGGCCGCGACATCGACAAATTGCCCCGGTTCGGCATGGTCATTGGCGTGAGCTGCCGACAGGGAATAGAGCGGCAACGCGAAACCGCCAAACAGGAACACACCCAAAAACAGTTCAGACGAACTAGCCGAACGGGCAATGAAAAGGCATGCCAATCCCGCACCGATGGTAAATGCAATCAGCACAAGACGCCGGTCCAGCCGGTCCGAAACCCACCCGGCCGGGTATTGGAATATTGCGCCGGCAAGCACCCAGATCGCGATGAACGCAGCAACCGTCTCAAGCCCAAGCCCGATGGATTCGGCGTAAACGGGCCCGACCATGCGGAAGGCGCCATTGGTAAGTCCGATGGTGAAAATCCCCACCATGGCGACAGGTGAAACCCGCCACAACAGTGTTGGATTGATCAGCTTGGCTTGAGGCACAGGTGGATTTCCCTCACGCGCCAGGGAAATCGGCACAAGCGCGAAGCAGAACAAAACCGCCAGCACCATCAAGATGTCCGAACCGGACGCTCCAAATGCAGGCAGAATGAACTGACCGCCCATGACTGCCGCCAGATCGACAATCCGGTAGACCGAGAGAATGCGCCCGCGAGAAGAATTTGAGGCAATCGAGTTCAGCCAGCTTTCCAACACCATGACCGTGCCACACGCACCAGCGCCGCTGACAAATCTTGCGACCATCCAGGGCCAGCCGGCTGGTGAAAATGCAATTGCAAGGATCGCGATCGCACTGACGGACGCGAGCGCCGCAAAAACCCGGATATGCCCGGCTCGCGCGATCAGAAACGGTGTCAGCAACACCCCCGCGATCATTCCTGCATAATACAGCGATCCGAGCAGACCGATGCTTGCATCCGGCAATCCTTCCGCGCGCGCCCGAACCGCAATCATGGTCATGGCAAGACCGTTTGCTCCGAGCAGACAGGCCGCTGCGATCAGCAAGGGGTAAAGCCGTCCAGCAAGGGATCGACCTACAACGGATGGACCAGCTTGTGTCATGGGAACTTTCTTCCTGAACAGCCGGAACGGCTTCAAGACTGCGGAAGTCAAAAGCATTACCTGCAATTCCGGCATCGGACCAGCTGTTTCATTCAAAAAGCCACCCGCTCGGTTTTCGGGTGTCTACCGGCACATCACCCGTGTTAGAGCATTGTTTCCCAAATGCGATGGATTGAAAAATGCCTCTTAAAAGCTGGATCTTGCTGATCGTTCTGGGCGCAATCTGGGGTGGATCTTTTTTGTTCGCCAAAGTTG
>NZ_JAILWL010000013.1 GCF_025698965.1 Roseibium sp. | reverse complement strand
AGCATTTGCGACACCGCGACGCCTGGCGCTTCATGTTGCTGGCGTTCCGGTTGGCTCCGCGGCAACGCGGGAAGAGCGCAAAGGGCCGCGCGTTGGTGCTCCGGAAAAGGCAGTAGAGGGTTTCCTGCGCGGTGCAGGCCTTGCTTCTATCGAAGACGCTACGATTCAGAATGACCCGAAAAAGGGTGATTTTTATGTGGCCGTCATCGAAAAACCGGGACGAACGGCCATCGATATCATCGCGGAATTCATGCCGGGGATCCTGCGGAATTTCCCGTGGCCGAAATCCATGCGTTGGGGGTCGACGTCAACACGCTGGGTGCGTCCGCTTCACTCCATTGTTGCCACATTCGGACCGGAAACAGAGGAACCGGAAGTGGTGCCGTTTGAGTTTGACGGTTTGCCCTCGGGTCAGTCGACCCGCGGTCACCGCTTTCTGGCTGATGAGGCGTTTGACGTGCGCCGGTTCGACGATTACGCGACAGGCCTGGAAAAGCACAAGGTCGTGCTGGATGCCGACAGGCGCAAGGAAATCATTCTGAACGACGCCAAGGATCAGGCTCTGGCCCTGGGGCTGGAGCTTGTGGAAGACCCGGGGCTTCTGGAAGAAGTTGCCGGACTTGTGGAATGGCCGGTTGTCATGACTGGAAGCTTCGATAAGGACTTCCTTGAGATTCCGGACGAGTGCATCCAGCTCACGATCCGCGTCAATCAGAAGTGTTTTGTACTGAAGGATCCGAAAACCGGACGCCTTGCCAACAAATTCGTTCTGATTTCCAACATCATTGCTGACGATGGTGGCAAGATGATTGTTGCCGGCAACGAGAAAGTCATTCGGGCGAGACTGTCCGATGCCCGCTTCTTCTGGGAGGCGGATCTGAAAACCAGCCTGTCGGAGAATCTGCCGAAGCTGGATGTCGTCAAGTTTCACGAAAAGCTGGGCAGCGTCGGCGAACGTGTGAAGCGTCTGGTTTCCCTGTCTGCCGAACTGGCTCCGGTTGTCGGCGCCGACAAGGCAAAGGCTGAGCGTGCAGCAGAACTGGCTAAAGCCGATCTTGTTTCGAACATGGTCTTCGAGTTTCCCGAATTACAGGGATTGATGGGCCGGTACTACGCAACCGCTCAGGGGGAAGACGCTTCTGTCGCAACTGCGGTTGAAGAGCACTACAAGCCTCAGGGACCTTCCGACAGCGTTCCAACCGATCCGGTTGCCGTCAGTGTGGCGCTGGCGGAGAAACTTGACCTGCTGGCAGGATTTTGGGCGATTGACGAAAAGCCGACCGGCTCGAAAGATCCCTATGCGCTGCGCCGCGCCGCTCTGGGCGTCATTCGGATTGTACTGGAAAACGGCCTGCGGATCAGGCTTGGAAAGGCTATCCGCTCGGCGCTTGACCTGCACAAAGTCGACGTGGCTGATCCGGATGCCCTCGTCAGTGATTTGCTTTCCTTCTTCGGGGACCGTCTCAAGGTACATCTCAAGGATGAGGGCGCCCGTCATGACCTGATCGATGCGGTTTTTGCACTGGAAGGCCAGGACGATCTCCTGATGGTGGTCAAACGGGTTGAGGCACTCGGCAAGTTCGTTTCGTCCGACGACGGCGTGAACCTGCTGGCGGGCTATAAGCGCGCAGTCAACATTCTGAAAGCCGAAGAGAAGAAAGACGGCACACCGGTAACCGGCAAACCGCATCCGGATCATTTTCAGGAGCAGGCGGAGATCGATCTGGCCGCGGCAATCGACACAGCCCGCGCCGAGGCGGCAGATACGGTTCATGCCGAGAACTTTGAGGGAACCATGGAGGCGCTGTCTAGGCTGCGCGCTCCGGTCGACAGGTTCTTCGAAGACATTCTGGTGAACGCAGACGATCAGACGTTGCGCATGAACCGTTTGCAGTTGCTGGGTGAGATCCGGGACGCGACACATGTGGTCGCGGATTTTTAAAAAAAACATGCCGGTGTCCGTCGTTGCTTGGCGCAGCAGTTTCTTAGCCAATGCCACTTACCGGGTACGCGAATGACCGTTATGAGCGACCGACGCTGACATAGCCTCGTGTCCTGTCGTTATTGTCGGAATCGATGGTGTTCATTGCGTCGAACAAGGTTGCCGCATCGACCCAGACCGGCGGATACTTGTAGCGAGCGACATCCAGAATAAGAAACCGGTCGGTATCTTCGTCATAAGCGGCAAGCGGCGAAATATGCCCGCCTTTTTCCTGCCCCATGGACTTTCGAAGATAGTTTACGAGTATGAAAGTGTTCTCTTTCTGAAGCAGGTCGATAGCGGTATTTCGAAACGTGTCGAGATCTGTATCGGCTGCGTGAACGACTTGGACATCAAGGTCATGCGCCGCAAGAACACCTCCAAGCTCGTCAAGCGTCATGCCATAAGGCGGGTTCACAATCGACTCCGCCGGTTTCACGGCTGAAGCTGCTGGAGTGAAGATGTTTTTCTGATCGAACATCCCCAGCCCGAGTGTCATCTTTGAAGCCGGGCGCGGCACATTCAGGGCATTTAGCACAATGGCGATCGTCGCCGGACCGCAATAGGCAGGGTTATCCTGTGTCGTGAAATGGATACTTAAGGGAAAATAATCATTGCTCGCCTCGGCACCCAGGAGAAGAGACTGCCCTTCCGTACTTGTGAGGTCGATCAAGTCTTCGGATAAAGGCATCGTTTCTGCGTTTGCAAAACACAGGCACGCCATCGTCGCTGCCGCAAAATTCAAGGCAATCCGGTACATGAAACTGATCCCTTTTGAATGAAAATCGACGCGGAAGAGTGGCGTGAACCAGCTCTTCGCGCAATCGATTTGACCTCACGGAACTTGTTGGTGCAAGTGACAGAAATCGCAGGGTCTCCGGGATCAGCCTGCCCGATTATTCCGCAGCTTCCGTTGCCAGCCTCGGTACCGGTTTTTCCTCGATCGGCCAGTGAATGACAGCCGCCATGATGCCGAGCACAATTCCGCTCCACCAGATCGCGTCATAGGAACCTGTTTCGTCATAGAGCTTGCCGCCCAGCCAGACACCCAGGAAGGACCCGATCTGGTGGGACAGGAAGACGAACCCGAACAGGGTGGCCATGTAGCGAGGGCCGAACATGACGGCAACAAGTCCTGAAGTCGGCGGAATGGTTGAAAGCCAAAGCAAGCCCATGACACCGGAAAATACCAGCACTGAAGTCGGTGATATCGGCAGCATGATAAAGGCAAAGATCGCCACCGACCGGCCGAGATAGATCAGCGACAGGAAGATCGGTTTGGAAAAACGCCCTCCGATGTAACCTGACGCCAGCGAGCCGACAATGTTGCAAAGCCCGATGAGGGCAATGGCGGTCGCCCCCCAGGTAGGGTCCAGGCCCAGATCGGCAATGTAAGGGGGCAGGTGAACCGTGATGAACGCCACGTGAAAGCCGCATACAAAGAAGCCGATTGTCAGAAGAATGAAGCCGCGTGTCCCGAAGGCTTCCGAAATGGCAGAAGAGAGTTTCTGGTTGCTGGCAGGCGCGCCTGCCGTCGGGTTTTCGGATTTGCCCCTGAGCGCGATGGCAAACAACGGCACGAGCGCAACAAGTCCGGCAAAAACAAGCAAGGTGTCTTGCCAGCCGACATTGGCAAGAAGGGCGCCTCCCATGGGGGCAAACAGGAACTGTCCCAGCGAACCGGACGCCGTGCCGATACCAAAGGCGAGCGACCTCTGTTCCGCGGACACTGCGCGTCCAAACGCTGCCAGAACGAGGGAAAAGGAAGAAAAGGCGATGCCGAGCCCGATGAGCACGCCGGCCGAGACGTGCAGGGCCACCGCGCTTTCCGCGTCAATCATCAATAGAAGTCCGGAGACGTAGAGAGCCGCACCGAGCGTCATCGTTTTCCAGGTGCCGAAACGATCCGCCATCATGCCGGCGACCGGTTGGCCGAGGCCCCACATCAGGTTCTGTATGGCAATGGCCAGCGCAAAAATTTCACGGCTCCAGTCGCGCGCTTCCGTCATCGGCTGAAAGAACAGGCCCATCGCCGAGCGGGGCCCGAACGAAATCAGCGCAATCAGACAGCCACAGGCGATGACAAGTGGAATGTTGGGACCGGTGCGGGTCGACGTGGATGCAATGTTCATTAAGAACCTCAAATCGTAACTTTACGATAAAATAAAATATGCACTTCGATTGGCCAAACGCGTTCTTTTGATCAATGGATCAAGAATTGGAATGAATGACCGGTATTGGCCATTTGTGTCCGGCCCTGTTGGTTAGCTGGCTAGTGATTTCAGAAAATTTTTGACGCAAGGTGTTGAGAATAAAAGAGGAATTGAAAGTATAGCGAAATCTGCGCGAAAGTGATGGATTTTTGGCCACATTCCTCTTATATAAACTCCGAACGAGCAAAAGTGTCAGGGCCACTGCGCCCGTTTTCTTTTGTGTTGAATATGCTCAAGTTGAGTATAATGGGGTATCGGGCTGAAATTCCCGTTTCAGTCCGCTTATCGAAGGGAGGTCGCAATGACCATTGCCCAGGCAACTGCACCGATCGGTGAACCGATTGCAAACGGACTGACTGCTTTGGAGCGCTACGGCAAGCTGGAGCGTCCGGATCTGACATATACGCCGGAGATCGCCGAGGCGACTGCGCCGATCTACGAGAAGGTCAAGCACATCATTCCGGCCATCGAATGGGCTGCGCTGGCACCGACGATCCATGCGATCAACGAGCTCAAGAAACAGCGCAATGCGGTCATTCTGGCTCATAACTACATGACGCCGGACATCTATCATGGTGTGGCGGACATTGTTGGCGACAGCCTGCAGCTCGCCATCGAGGCAACCCGTACCGAAGCGGATGTGATCGTCCAGTGCGGTGTGCATTTCATGGCGGAAACCTCCAAGATCCTCAGCCCGGAGAAAACGGTACTGATCCCGGATATGAGGGCGGGCTGTTCGCTGGCCGAATCCATTACCGGAGCCGATGTCCGCGCCTTGCGCGAGCGCAATCCAGGCGTTCCGATCATCACCTATGTCAACACCTCGGCGGATGTGAAGGCTGAATGCGATATCTGCTGCACGTCATCAAACGCCCTTCAGGTGGTCGAAAGCTTCGGTGTCGACAAGGTGTTCCTGATCCCGGACAAATATCTGGCAGCCAATGTCGGCAACAAGACCGATGTCGAGGTTCTCGTGTGGGATGGGGCCTGTGAGGTTCATGAGCGTTTCACTGCACAAGAACTGCGTGACTACCGCAAGATTGAGCCCGATGTAAAAATCATCGCGCATCCGGAATGTCCGCCGGAAGTCGTGGCTGAGGCCGACTTTGCCGGTTCCACTGCTCACATGATCAATTGGGTCAAAACGAAGCAGCCCGAAAAGGTGATGATGATCACCGAATGCTCGATGGCTGACAACGTTGCCAGTGAAACGCCGGACGTGAACTTCATCCGCCCCTGCAATTTATGTCCGCACATGAAGCGGATCACGCTAGACAAGATCCTCGACACACTTGTCGAGATGAAGGACGAAGTTATTGTAGATCCTGTCATTGCGGACAAGGCCAGAACCGCGGTCGAGCGGATGATCAACTTGAAAATCTGACCGTCTTTGGTCTAAACCGCGAAAACGCGTTTCTTCCGGGCCAGGGTCAAATTGGCCCGGAAGCATTTTCGGGCGATGCCCAAACTGTTCCAGGAAGTTTCCCATGGCCGTGTCGGTTGAGGATTTTGCACCTGCCTATATTGGCAAGGATGTGGATGATGTCGTCATTCTGGGTGGAGGTCTCGCAGGCCTTTTCTGTGCCCTGAAACTCAGTCCAAGGCCGGTAACGGTGATTACAAATGCGCCGATCGGACAAGGCGCGTCGTCTGCCTGGGCTCAGGGCGGGATCGCCGCAGCTATTTCGGAACAGGATTCGGTCGAAAAACACAGGGACGACACGCTTGTTGCCGGATGTGGTATCTGCGAGGAAAATATCGTCGATCAGATGACCCGGGAAGGCAGCGATCGTGTTCATGATCTTCTGTCCTATGGTGTCCCGTTCGACCAGGATCTTGAAGGTCGCCTGCAGCTATCGCGCGAAGCAGCCCATTCTCAAAGCCGCGTTGTACGCGTGCGCGGGGATATGGCCGGCAGAGCGATCATGGATGCCCTGATCGTCGCTGTTCGCAATACGCCGTCAATCCGTGTTCTTGAAGGTTACATCGGCGAGAGCTTTCTGGGTGGCGGACGGTACGTCACCGGCGTCCTTGCACGCCGCCGAGGTGGCATCGAGCGCCTGGCCTTCCCGGCAAAGGCGGTTGTATTGGCTTCCGGGGGAATTGGGCATCTCTATGGCATGACAACCAATCCGCATGAAGCCAACGGCCATGGCCTTGCCATGGCGGCGCGTGCCGGAGCGGTAATTGCCGATGCCGAATTCGTGCAGTTTCATCCGACCGCACTTGATGTTGGCAAGGATCCCGCACCACTCGCGACGGAAGCATTGCGCGGAGAAGGCGCGACCCTGGTCAACAAGGCCGGAGAGCGGTTTATGGAGGGTATTCATCCGGATCTGGAGCTGGCCCCGCGCGATATCGTGGCAAGAGCCATTCATCGTGAAATCGCTGAAGGGCGCGGTGCATATCTGGATTGCCGGGAGGCGGTCGGCGCAAAGTTCAAGGACGAATTTCCAACGGTTTTTGCAGCAGCAAATTCGGCGGGAATTGATCCGGTGAAGGACCTGCTGCCGGTCGCGCCGGCCGAGCACTATCACATGGGCGGTGTTTTGACGGATGCCAACGGCAGGACATCTCTCGATGGCCTGTGGGCCGCAGGAGAGGTTGCCTCCACCGGTGCTCATGGCGCCAACCGGCTTGCCTCCAATTCGCTTTTGGAAGCGGTGGTTTTTGCAGCCAGGATTGCTGAGGACATTCAAGGGTTGATGCCGACACCGCGCAGCGCCTTCTGGAATGCGATGGATGACGAACCTGGTCTTCCGAGCCAGCGCAATGTGGAAGAGCGGGAAGCGATTTCCGTTCTGCGCGACACACTTGCAAAAAATGTTGGTGTCGAACGCGATGCGGATGGCCTGAAGAGCGCGCTCGCCGAAATCACGAAAGCGGAAACAATCTGCATCCGTCAGTCTATCCGAAACATGATGACAGCGGGCAAGATCATCACCGCGGCGGCATTGAAGCGACAGGAAAGCCGTGGCGGCCATTTCCGCAGCGACTTTCCGAACGCGAACCCGGACAAGGCCAAACGCTCCTACACCACCTTGAAAGAGGTTGAGGCGATCACGGCCGAGGCCTTGGAGACCGCGTGAGCGGAGTACCCTATATGACCCAGAAAAACTTACCCGAATTACCGCAGCTGATGATTGATGAGGCGGTCGGGGCAGCCCTGCTTGAAGACTGGGGCCGTGCAGGCGACGTGACCAGCCAGGCAACATTGCCCGCTGACGCAAGAGCCAATGCCGTGATTGCCGCACGCAAGCCCGGTGTCTTGTCGGGAACAGGGTTTGCAGAAAGTGCTTTCCGACTGACCGATGCTTCCCTTCGGTTTGACCCGTTGATGAAGGATGGCGACCGGCTTTCACCGGGCGATGTCGTTGCTCGCATTGAAGGCCCGGCACGGGCGCTCCTTTCCGCCGAGCGTGTCGCCCTGAATTTTATCGGTCATTTGTCCGGGATCGCTACGGCAACCTCGCGTTTCGCCGACCTGATCGCGCATACCTCGGCAGATATCGTCTGCACTCGCAAGACGACCCCGGGATTGAGGGCTTTTGAGAAATACGCCGTCAAATGCGGCGGTGGTGCCAACCACCGGTTCGGTCTCGATGACGCAATCCTGATCAAGGACAACCACATTGCAGTCGCTGGCGGCGTCGTTCCGGCCATCGAGGCGGCAAAGGCTTTTGCGGGACATCTTGTGAAAATCGAAGTGGAAGTCGACACCCTCGATCAGCTCAGGGAAGCGCTGACGGCCGGGCCCGATGTGGTCATGCTCGACAATATGCCGCCTGAGATGCTGGAAATGGCTGTCGAGATTGCGGGCGGCAAGGTGTTGCTGGAGGCTTCAGGCGGGATTGAGCTCGACACCGTCAAGGCTGTGGCCGAAGCAGGCGTCGATCTGATCTCTTCCGGCTGGATCACGCATTCGGCCCCCGTCCTGGATCTTGGTCTCGATATCGAGATGCACTGAAGCCTCTCAAGCTGTTGCCGTGACATTGCAACACGCATCGAATCCATGCCGAAAAGACCACTCGGATCCGTCTCGAAGGAAGGTCCATTTTCTCTGGAAAATAGAACCGTTCCTCCGAGACAAGATTATCTTTTGAGATGAAGCAAGGCGCGCGCCTAGCCAACCGCCAGATAGATCCCACCGGAGGCAGTAGCGACGCCCAATGCGCGGATAATCCGGCTCGCCCAGCCCGGATTGTTATGCGCAGCGATATTGGCGCCATGGCCGATCAGCAGGCCCGCCGCGTGAAGCAATGCTGTCGCCAGCACGAAACCGCCTGCATAGGCTATCTCCCCTGCTGTTCCGATTTCACCGCCATGGGCATGGCCATGGCAAATGCCAAATGCTGCGACCAGGGCTGCACACAGACCGAGAGGTAACCGCAGCGCCAGCGCCACAACCACGCCCAGAACCACCACTGACAGAAGAATAAACGGCTCGACATAAGGCAATGGCATACCGGCAAGTGAAAGGAAAAAGCCGGCTACCATTGCGCTGACAAAGGCAGTTGGCAGCATCCAGACCGCCCGTCCACCCAGAAGCGCTGCCCAAAGACCAACGGCAATCATCGCAAGCACGTGGTCAGTGCCGAACAGGGGATGGCTAAAACCGGCGGCAAATGAACCGTGCTCCGCCGGATCCAGGTGAGCAAGTGCGGGAGAAGAAGCAAAGGAGAGTACTATGGCAGCAAGGCCAAGGCGAAATGGCATGAGATGATCCTTCAATTGGTCTTTCCAGTGCCCCGGATTGGGTCGCACCGATCCCGTCGGGTTGGGACGAGAATCACCTATCACCTTATCCAACATCCTGTAAATTGTGCGTATGATTATCAACAACATCGCCGCGGAGTGTTACAGGTGGGCCGAAGAACGTGACGATCCCTGCCGTTGACTACACTGGTTCAGTGTAGAAAAAGTTGTCCCGGTCACCTCGGATCAGACGGGATTTGCCGGGTAGCAAGAAAGGTTTGCATGTAGTGACGGACGCTTCACGCAAAGGAATGGATTGTTCCGAACCGAAGACGAGCTGGGACCCGGATACGGTCGACGTCTGCTTTCTGCTCCTGAATAACTTTTCCCTGCTTTCCTTTGCGTCAGCAATCGAACCGCTGCGTATCGCGAACAAGGTGTTGAAGCGAAAGGCCTTTCACTACCGGTGTTGCACGCTTGACGGACAGGACGCGGTCGCCAGCAACGGCAGTTTCATGCGCGCAGACTGCGCCCTTGGCGATGTGGAGCGAACCGATCTTTTGGCTGTCTGCAGCAGTGATGACGTTGAGCGTATCGAACTGGCGCCGGGACAGAAAGCTCTGATCCGTCAGTTCTCTCAGCGGGTCAGCCGCGTCGCAGGTATTTGCACCGGAGCTTACGTACTTGCCGATCTTGGACTTCTGGACGATCGCAGTTGCACCATCCATTGGGAATACGCTGATCTATTCAGGGAACTGTTCCCCAGAACCGAACTTGTTGACAATCTCATCCAGGCTGATGGCCGTTTCCTGACCTGTGCCGGCGGCACGGCTGCACTTGACCTCATGATCGGGTTCATCGCGGACGTTCACGGTGGGGAGGTGGCAGGCGGTGTAGCGGAAATCGCCCTGCACCACGACATGCGTTCCGGCAACGAATCACAACATACGCTGATGCGTGACGACCTGCAGATGGTGCCGAAAAAGCTGCGAACGTGTATCGAGCTGATGACCGAACACATCAGTGAAACGTTGTCTCTCCAGGAAATTGCGGACCGGTTGGGTGCAAGTCCCCGTCAGTTGCAGCGCGATTTCCAGAAGTACCTGAATTGCTCACCTCACGACTACTACAACAGGATCCGCATTGACATTGCGCGTCAACTGGTCTGCCGCACTTCCATGCGCATAATCGATATCGGCGCTGCCTGTGGTTATTCCAGTGGGTCGCATTTTTCAAAACGCTACCGATCGGCGCATGGAGTCAGCCCGGCACAGGACCGGGAACTCAATGGCAGGACCTGGGAACGCTGACACATTCCACTGGTTGAGGGTTTCGGTTCAAGGACAAGTTCTGCCACGGCACCGGAATGCCATTGTCGTCTATTTTGTGAATGCAAATTCTGGCGATTGGGAAAAACCTGATTGAAGAAATCTTGAACGGTTTCGTCTGACGGATTTTTGCCCTAGCGTCTGAGAACGCAACCTGGAAACGGAGCTGTGGGACAACGCCATGGGCGAACAGAAACATGAGACCGAAACCTCGGATGAGTTTGATCTCGCCAATCGATTGACCCGATTGGCACAGATCCCGATGCTGATCGGTCTGACGATCGGAATGGTCCTGTTCCTGATCACATTCTTTGTCGATCTTTACGATGCAATCTCGACCTACGAGTTTCTCGACCGCAAAAAGACGATCCTCTTGATCCTGAACCTGCTGGACATGGTGTTCATCGCGAATCTGGTGGTGATGGTCGCAAACAACACCTACAACACCTACCGGCTGAAAGCCTCGGCGCAGGGAGAAGGGTATATCAAGGAAAGCGAGCGGGCTTACCGGCGTATGAAGCACCGGATCGTGTCGACGATCATCATCATCTCCTCGATCCACGTCTTGAGCGAGTTACTGGAATTTTCCCAGCTGACCACTTTGCAGGTCGTCGCCCTTTTCGGTTTTCACCTTATCCTGCTGGCAACCTATGTTGTTACGAATGTCTTCCGATCAAGCGACTGAATTCTGGCCGCGGCTGGATCAGTTCCAGCCGCCTGCATAGGTCTTGTAGAAGATGTGCAGACCGACCTGGCCCCGCTTGGCCATGGATTTTGCCCAACGCGGGTTCACATAGGTGGCGTGGTAGTGGGTCGAGGCATCCACCATTTTCGAATACTGCTTGCCATCCAGAACATCCCTGACCAGGCGTTGTGCTGTTTTCCACGCGCCTTTGCTCGAAATGCGGTCCTTGATGCCGTCACATGCAAAGGAAAACTGGCAACGGTTGCGCTTGTGGCGGTTCTGATAGACCACGCCGCAGATGGAATTCGGATAAGCCGGGTTTTTCACCCGGTTGAGAACAACCTGCGCAACGGCAACCTGGCCGTCTTCGCTCTCGCCACGGGCTTCGAAATAAATGGCCTCTGCCAGGCAGCGCTGTTCTTTCTTTTGGCCGACAGAAAGAGGGAGTGGTTTTAGAGCCCACCAGTGTGGATTGTCCGGGTCTTCCGGCGGCGGCAGTTCCTGTTCATATTTCGCCGCTCCGAAAAGTGCGTCGAAAGGTTCCTTGGTCTCCTTGACGCTGTCCGGGGCATAAGCGGAAACAAGCGAGAAACTCGCGGCAGCGGCATTGCGCGCCATCATCACTTTCTGCAAATCGAGCGGTCCGTCCTCCAGGAGCCCGTCCTTACCGGCCTTGGCCAGACGTGTGGTTTCCTTGGAATTGAGCGGATGAGGCTTGACGAAGGCGACACGCGGCAAGTCATTGTGCTTCTTGCCGTTGGAGATCATGCTGGACATGGCATAGACATTGCCCGCCGCCATATCGACCATCTGACGATCCGGAGCCATCGTGATCTTGCGATCCCCCTTGGCGGATTTATTCGTGACAATCGTATTCGGTATCTCGGTCGGTCGGACGCTCTGCACGACATCTTCTAGTCCAACCAGCGGCACGGCTTTAAAGCCCTTGTCGGCAGAGGTCAGTGTCAGGACAGGGCCTTGGTTCGGATCAGGAACCGCAATTGCGCCAAGGGCGAGCTGGGGTGCGATCTTTGAGGTGTAACTGGCAGGCTCGAGCGTCATCATCCAGCGTGGCGTCTCGTGGCGTGAATTGATAAGCGCGAAAATGTCCTGTTCGCCGATCGAGCCTCCGAGGCCCAAATAGATCAACGGACCAGTAGCCAGCACATAGGTAAGCCGGCGCAAACGCGTCCGGATCGGGCGAAAGTCCGGTGTCACTGAAAATGAAAACCGCGTTCCATCGCGGGACATAAGGCCAAACATACGCAGCCGACTCCAACTCGTTACACATCGTCCCATCACGCCAGACGACCTGCGCTTTGGCTGTGTAAACAGCAACGCTAAAATTGAAGATGTCCGCTTAACCTTGAAAGAGCGTTAATAAGCTCAGAATTCACCGAATTTGGCGGTAAATTCTCTATTGCGGGGCCAAGTATGGTTAATAATGCGAAGTAGTTAGGTGAAGTTGCCGCGACGGTACGGTGTCGTTCTGGTTAAAGACAGACCTGATCGGGATTAACAAAAACGGCGCGCGAGTCTGTCGTCAGCGTCCGCCGACCCGCAATCCGGGTGTCGGGCGTTCGTTCATCAGCTGGTGCCGGAAGCGGAACAGGGCCGCCGGGCGTCCCCCGGTGGCCGTGGATGTCGCGCCGGTCGGCTCGACAAGATCGGCGTTTTCCACCAGACGGCGGAAATTCTGTTTGTGCAGGTGCCGCCCCGAAATCGCTTCTACGGAAGTTTGCAGCTCCGTCAGGGTAAAGGCCTCCGGCATCAATTCGAAAATCACCGGCCTGTATTTCAGCTTTCCGCGCAGACGGGTGATCGCTGTTGCCAGGACACGGCGATGGTCAAACCGCATGGAGGCACCAAGATAGGGAAGCGTATCTCGTGCAAGTGCTGCGGGTCTGCCGTCCCGCTTGGCCTCAAATACCAGTCCTGCTTCATAAAGCAGCTCGAAGCGCTCAAGCGCGCGTTCTTCGTCCCAGCTTGTGGCCTCCGTTCCAAAGGCAAGGCGAACGCGTTCCTGGCGGCTGAGTGGCTTCGGTGCCTCTTCCGGTGATGGTGTTTCCTGGGCCCAGGTTTCCAGCGCCGGCAGGATTTCATCATCCAGCAGGGCAGGGCGCCCGTTGCGCCAGTCTTCCCAGGGAAAATAATCGTACCAGGATCGCCAGGCAGAGTTATGCCGGGCGAGCGTATTTTCAGAATCCGACGTCTGCCGCGTCAAAGCCAGATATCCGACCGAAACCACATGCGGCCCTTCATCTCCGGTAACCCTGTGGCGGCCCCGGTCGCCGAATGTATAAAGCTGTTCAATATAGCCAAGCCGAAGGGCCGTCTGGTTTTCCACCCAGGCCCTCAGGCCGATTTCGAAAGTTCTGTGGTGCAGCGGGTCGAAAGGGCCGAATGGCAAGCTATCGAGAGTGACGTCCTGCGGGTCACTGACATGAACGATCTGAGGCATGCCATCGTCAACGGAGACAATCACCGCGTTCAGTCCAATCTCGATACTTGCGTGCCTGTGCGGCATGGGGCCTCCCGTTTGAAACTCACTCAATCGGCATGACGAAAGGCGTGCCTTCAAAAGCATTGGCGCCACGCCCGATACCGCGGATCGCATCAATCATACGTCCGTCGCGGCCAAGCAGTTTGTCTGCCATGGCCACGATGCGGGCATTGGGAGTTGCCGAGGGCGATCTCTCTCTCAAGATCGCCGCGAGCCTGTATTCGTCCATGTCCGGGGTCAGGGAACAGGCCGCGACATAAGCCCCGGCTGTAGACCGGCTGATGCCTGCCCAGCAGTGGATGATCAGCGGCGCCTTCCGGTCCCACGCATTGATGAATTCGAGTAACTCGACAATGTGCTGTTCGCTGGCGGGTGTCAGACCGTCCACCGGGTCGACGATGTCGTTGAAGGCAAGGAAAAGATGATGCTCCGGGTCGATGCCGTCAGGCGTCGGAACAGTCATTTCCGCATTGATGAGCGTAACCAGAGATCTTGCTCCGGTTTCGGTAACCGTTTCAGGCAGTTTCGAGAGTGAACACACGTGCAGCATGGCAGACCATATCATTCGTATCTGCAAGTAAACTAGGGCTATTCGCTCGCAACGTCACCCGTTTGCACGTCGGCTTTTTTGTTTGTTCCCAGCTTCGCGCAGCCGTTCGATTTCGTCGAACCGTTTCATGAACATTTCCTGTGCCTTCGCAACGGGCAAAGGTTCCAGTCCATAACGCAGTTTGCCCGCATTGTTGGTGGGAAAGCCGCGTGGACGACCGAAGATTTTGGCCGCTTCCTCTTCTTCGAAACCGGCCAGCTCAACCGCTTCGAAATAAGCGCAGATGATGTCTGCACGCTTAGCCAGTTTCTTTACATTCTGAGGCAATTCGGCGGGCAGACCGAAGCGTACATGTATCGCTCCCTGCAAACGCGCCTCAACAGCCTTGTAGGCTTCACCGATCACCGCCTTGAAGGGCGATATCATGTCGCCGATGACATATTCCGGCGCATCGTGGAGCAATATCGCCAGGCGCCAGTGCGCAGGCAGATCGGGCTTCAGCTTCAAGGCTACTTCTTCCACGATCAGCGAATGTTCCGCGACAGAGAACGCATGGTTGCCATGGGTCTGTCCGTTCCAGCGGGCGACGCGCGCAAGACCGTGCGCAATGTCGGAGAGCTCGACATCCAGGGGGGAAGGGTCCAGCAGGTTCAGGCGTCTGCCGGATAGCATGCGCTGCCAGGCGCGGGGTGGTTGATCGGTGCGGGCTGACGGCATCTGTTTTGGTTCGACCTTGAAATCTGACGCGGTTTCAGTCGGCGGTGTTCGGCTCCGGCCAGGTAAACTCCACCCAATCAGGCAGGGTGGCCTGGAGTTCCGCATCACCGCATTGAAGTGGGATGCCGTTGTCCTTGGCTTGGCGCACCTTGTCAAGACGAAGGAGGGCAAGGCCGAACGCCTTTCCGTTGACAAGTGTGGAGGAGCCAAGAATGCCGACGGACTTGCCGTCGGCAGTAACCGTCGTTCCCTTTGGAGGCAGCTGACCTGAGCTTTCAACCTTCACGAAGCGCTTTCGTGCGGTGCCTCTGTGATGCACGCGCGAAACGACTTCCTGCCCGACATAACAGCCCTTGCTGAATGACACCCCGCCCAACTGGTCAAGAACCGCGTCGTGCGGAAAAATGTCGGAATAGTCGTAATCCTTCAGACCTTCCGGCACGCCCAATTCGATCCGGTGCTGATCGTAGTCAGCCAAATCCGCGGCCGAAACGCCAAGTTCCGTCAACAGTGCAGAAATTGGACCGACAAACCGTTGACCGAGGGCAGGCAGGCGCGGATCCGTGACGGCAACAATGGCGTTGTCGACGTCGGCCGTCCCATTCCAAAGCGCAACGACACCAACGTCGTCCGGCATCAGTTCCAGATCGACTTTCGACCGAAGCCGGTAAAAGGTCAGCCGTTTGAGGAGATCTGCCGCGGCCTGTGCCGGTGAATCCAGAATATAGGCGTCACTCTGTTTGTAGATCAGAAAGTCAAACAGGATTTTGCCTTGTGGTGTCAGCAGTGCTGCAGATCCCGCTCCGGACTTGTCGATGTCCTCTACGTCTGCCGTCACGAGGTTTTGCAGAAAATGATGAGCCTCGTCGCCGGAAACGCGGATCAGCGAACGGTCTGCCAAAGGCGCAAAGGAGAAAGACGGCACGAAAAGCTCCACGTTGGAGAGGGGACGAATATGATAGTCGCCAAATAGGTTCTTTGTCCCGTGTGGGCAAGGGCGGGAAAATTTAAGCCGTGTCTGGCCCTTTGGTCAGTGGCCGCGTATAAGCCCGGTGAGATTGACCTGCCACTGACCAAACCATTGCCGGAGGAGCCCCATGAGCGCGACCTATGACCTGATCCTGAAAGGCGGAACCGTAGTCAACCAGGATGGCGAGGGACTTCGTGATGTGGCGGTGAAAGACGGGCGCGTTGCCGGGATCGGCTCTTTTGATGCGTCTCAAGCCGGTCAAGTGATCAACTGCACGGGATTGCATGTTCTCCCTGGTGTCATGGACACTCAGGTGCACTTTCGCGAGCCTGGCCTCGATCACAAGGAGGATCTGGAATCAGGTTCGCGCGCTGCGGTCATGGGCGGGGTCACGGCGGTCTTTGAAATGCCGAACACCAATCCACTGACAACGTCTGAATCGGCACTCGCAGACAAGGTGAAGCGTGGGCATCATCGCATGCACTGCGACTTTGCGTTCTGGGTCGGTGGCACGCGTGACAATGTCAAGGACATCCCTGAATTGGAGCGGCTTCCGGCGGCGGCCGGCATCAAGGTTTTCATGGGGTCTTCAACCGGTGACCTTCTGGTTGAGGACGATCAGGGCGTGCGTGAGATCCTCTCCGCAACGCGCCGCCGTGCGGCCTTTCATTCCGAAGACGAGTTCCGTCTGCGCGAGCGTCAAGGCGAACGTGTGGAGGGCGACCCGAGTTCGCATCCGGTCTGGCGCGATGAAATTGCAGCCCTGCAATGCACACAGCGCCTTGTCGGCATTGCTCGTGAAACCGGTGCCAAGATCCACATTCTGCATCTTTCGACCGCAGAAGAAGTCGACTTCCTGATCGACTACAAGGACGTCGCATCGATCGAGGTGACCCCTCATCACCTGACCCTGACGGACGAAGCCTATCACCGTCTCGGGACACTGGTTCAGATGAACCCGCCTGTACGTGCGCCTCGCCATTCGGAACGTTTGTGGTGGGGTCTGCAGCAAGGCATTCTGGATATTTTCGGATCTGACCATGCACCGCATCTGCTGGAGGAAAAGCAGAAGCCTTATCCGGCCTCGCCCTCCGGGATGACCGGTGTTCAGACCCTGGTGCCGATCATGCTGGATCATGTCAATGCCGGTCGCCTGAGTCTGGCGCGTTTCGTAGATATGACCAGCGCCGGACCGGCACGCCTGTTCCAGACCGCGCGCAAGGGGCGGATTGCCGTCGGCTACGATGCCGATTTCACTGTCGTCGACCTCAAGCACATCGAAACGATCTCCAATGACTGGATCGCTTCCAAATGCGGCTGGACGCCTTATGACGGCAAAAAGGTTACCGGCTGGCCGGTGGGAACAGTTGTCAGAGGGCGGCGTGTGATGTGGGAAGGCGAGCTCGCGACACCATCTCTTGGTGAAGCTGTCCTCTTTCAAGATGGCCTGAAGAACTAGGTCGTGTGAGCGGATTGGTTTCAGACGAGCGCGTGTTGCATTTGGGCCGTGAGCAGGAAGGAAGCTCGCGGGACTCAATTGTGCCGCGACCTTCCGGGATTTGAGAAAAGAGTGCCCGTTTCGGCGTTGGTATGACCTCGGGTCCGAAACCTCCCTTAACGAATTCCATTTCGCTGTCGTTCACATGCGGCGGCGGCGGATGAGATGTCTTTAAAGACACCGCGGACACGCGTCCGCAGTGGCGTTAACTGTGAAAAGGATCCAAACAATTTGTGATGTGAGTAACAGCACCTGACTGGGTAAAGTGTGAGTGTTTCAAGGAATGGTAAAAGGAAACCAATGGGTAACCGTGTTTCCTAACCCGATCTACACAGGTCGCTGATAGAGTTTAAGTCGAGCTTTAAGAGTATTGCGTTGGGGAGCTCCGGAATGTTGTCAAATAAGTTTCAAAATCGGAATAAAAGCGTTGGAATACTTGCCGGAATTGCGGGAGCCATGCTTTTTACCGCTTCCACTTTGTCTGGTGCAGTTGCACGGGATACTGCGGCTGAAGTAGGGGCAGAGCCTGCTACGGAACCGCCATTGCACATGCTGGTGTCGCTCAACGAGCAGAACATCAAGGTCTATCGCGGTCTCGATCTGATCGAAACTTCGCCAATCTCTTCAGGAATGCGAGGTCACAGCACGCCCACGGGTGTATTCTCCATTCTGGAAAAACGGCGCAAACATTTTTCCAACCTTTATGACAACGCGCCCATGCCTTTCATGCAGCGACTGACCTGGTCCGGCATTGCACTGCATGTGGGCAGGCTCCCGGGCTATCCTGCTTCACATGGTTGCATCCGGCTGCCGCGCCCCTTCGCCAAGTCTCTCTACAGCATGACCAACCGTGGAATGCATGTGGTCGTGACCCGCGATCCGGCGGAACCGCGATCAGTGCGTCACGATGTTCTGCCACAGCCCTTCGTGCCCGAGACAGCTGTTGCGAGCCTTTCCGGCAAGACGATTGAAGCAGACCCGGTTCTGCGCGGAGCTATCCAGCCGGCAGCCATTCGGGCCGCGCTGCCGGTTACACAGCCGGACAATCCGCATTTCGATCGCCCCTTGCGGATGATCATCACGCCTCAACGGGCACCGAATCCGATGAAGGTGATGCAGCGACTGCTGAACCGGATGGGCTTTGATGCCGGACCGGTTGATGGTGTCGTCGGCCGCAAAACCCGTGCTGCCATCCGTCTTTACCAGGAAGGAGCTGAGCTGCCGGTCACAGGCCGCGTTACCGACGCCCTTGTTGCCAGGGTTCAGGCCGATGCCGGCTATGTGAAACCACGAAATGCAATTTTGCGTGTTCGCCGGAAATTCCATGACATTTATTCCGCTCAGGTCACCGTCAAGGATATCGAGCAGGAAATCGGCACCCATGTCTTTACTGCTCTCGATTTTGAGCAGGGAGACGGAGCGGTTGACTGGATGGCAGTGTCGGCTGAAGGGGAACGCGGAGGCGCGTCGATCGACCTGCTGGACCGCATCGAAATTCCCGAAAAGGCGGCGAAAGAACTTTCCAAAATGCTGACGCCGGGCACCTCGCTGACGGTCACCGACCGGAGCTTCAAACGCAACACCGGTCTGGGTACCGACTTTGTCGTAATCACGCGATAACGCGGCCCGTACAGAAAACGATCCAGAATGCTCCCGCTTCAGCGGGGGCATTTTTTATTGTCCGGGTAAGCTCACAAAACTCCTGGAGCGTCACCAAACTGTCGTCTCTCTGACGTATCGGAAGACTGTTACATCGCGCGGGTGACTCGGGAGACGATAATGACAAAGAGCACGCTCACAGCTTCTAAAAAACGGCTCAGGAATGCTGTTCACCGTTCGGATGCGACATCGCGGGAAGGTGTTCTGGAGCGGCTGTTCACATTCGCATTCAAGGGGCTCGTCTATCCGCAGATCTGGGAAGATCCGGACGTCGACATGAAGGCATTACAGTTGACGCCGCAGTCCCGCATGATTGCTATCGCGTCCGGTGGCTGCAACGTCATGTCCTATCTGACTGCCAATCCGGCAGAGATCACGGCGGTTGATCTGAACCGGGCCCATGTGGCGCTTGGCCGGCTGAAGCTCGCAGCGGCCAGGCACTTTCCCAATTACCAGACGTTCTATCGTTTCTTTGGCGAGGCTGACGAAAAGGCAAATATTGCGGCCTACAACCGCTTCCTGAAAGACAATCTTGATGCAGAAACGAGTGCTTATTGGGAAGGCCGCGATTTCGCCAATTGGGGCCGTAAGCGCATTACTCTGTTTTCGCGCGACCTCTATCAACATGGTCTGCTCGGCTATTGCATCGGAGCCGGACACCTGGTTGCGCGGCTCTACGGCATTGATCCGAAACATATGGTGAAGACAAGGACACTGGAAGAGCAGCGCTCGTTTTTCGACACGGCGCTGGCGCCGCTTTTCGACAAGCGTCTGGTTCGCTGGGCAACATCGAAGAAGATGTCTCTCTATGGTCTGGGCATTCCGCCTGCACAATATGACGCTCTGGTATCGGCAAGTGCCGAAGGCGATATGTCTTCTGTCTTGAGGCAGCGTCTGGAAAAGCTCGCGTGTGATTTTTCCATGCAGGACAACTATTTTGCCTGGCAGGCTTTTGGCCGTGGCTACGCACCTGCTGCAGACGGTTCCACCGGCGAGTCCGGTCCATTGCCACCTTACCTGAAACGCAATCATTTCGAGCAAATCCGTGCACGAGCCGGACGTGTTCGTGTTCTCAATCGAAATTTCACCGAACATCTTCAGAGCGTCGCCGAGGAGACACTGGATGCCTATGTCCTGCTCGACGCTCAGGATTGGATGACTGATCACCAGCTCAACGCTTTGTGGAGCGAGATTACACGGACAGCACGTCCAGGAGCCCGCGTTGTATTCCGAACGGCTGCAGAGCCGACACTGTTGCCGGGCCGGGTGGCGAACCAGATTTTGAACCGCTGGAGCTACAGGGAAGAGGAAAGCCTCGAACTCGGACGTCAGGACCGGTCCTCAATTTACGGTGGCTTCCACCTTTACGTCTTCAACGGTTAAGTGAAGGCGGAGGACACTCAGATGAACGAAGCCGTTGAAACCGCCCGGCTGATGGACACCGTCTATCGCCACCAGCGTCACGTCTACGATCTGACACGTAAATACTACCTGCTGGGTCGGGATCATCTTGTCAAAGAGCTCAAGCCTCCACGTGGCGGAACCGTACTGGAGCTGGGATGTGGCACTGGGCGCAATCTGATCGTTGCTGCCAGACACTATCCCGAAGCCCGCTTCTACGGCCTCGACATTTCCCGGCATATGCTAGAGACAGCAGACAGGAATATCGAAAAGGCGGGATTGAGTTCTCAAATTCAGCTGATCGAAGGCGATGCCGGCAGTCCATCGGCAACAAACGCCCTGGAAGTTTCGGCATTCGATCGGGTGTTTTATTCCTATACGCTCTCAATGATCCCGGTCTGGCGCGAGGCTCTGGCGGCGGGCTGTTCCCGTCTCGCGGAAGGTGGGCGCATCCATGTCGTCGATTTCGGCCAGCAGGGCAGTCTGCCCGGCTGGTTCAAGCGACTTCTGTTTTCGTGGCTGAAGTCCTTTCACGTGACACCGCGTGCCGGCCTGGAAGCGGAACTCAGCAACCTGGCACAGAACTGTGGTGCTGAGCTGAGGTTTCATCGCCTTTATCGCGGCTATTCGGATTATGCCGAACTACGGAAGATGCAGTTTGAAAACAAAGCTAGTTCCGATCACCGCGCATCTTAAGCCAGAACAACGACATTGGCGCCCACATTGACGCGATCATAGAGATCTATGATGTCCTGGTGCCACATGCGAATGCAGCCGCTGGAAGCATTCGTGCCGATGCTGCTTGGCTGGTTGGTGCTGTGAATGCGGTAGAGCGTGTCCTTGTTGCCTTGCCAGAGATAAAGTCCGCGTGCACCGATCGGGTTGCTCGGACCGCCTTCCTGGCCTTCCCGGTACTTTTCCAGACTGGGGTCGCGTTCGATCATTTCGTCGGGTGGGAACCATTTCGGCCATTCCCGTTTGAAGCGGATAACCGCTTCGCCGTTCCAGGCAAATCCCGCCCGGCCGACACCGATGCCATAGCGTATGGCGTATCCGCCGGGCTGGATCAGGTAGAGGAACTTGTTGTTCGGGTCGACGACAATCGTGCCTTCAGGATATGACGTCGGATAATAAACGGTCTGACGAAGATATTGCGGATCAAAACTTTGATATTCAATTGCCGGAAGCGAAAATCCACCATCAACGGTGGGAGCATAGGCAAGAGTGTAATCGGGTGTTCCATCAGACAGGGGACTGAGGCCTGCCTGTATCGTCGAATTCTTTTGGCTTTGGCACGCAGCCACGAGAAATGGAAGTCCGGCAATCAAACTGCGGCGGCTCAAACCCAACGCCATATTCGAGTCCTTTCATCGGAGCATTCGAAACGTCAATTTAAAAATTCTGTTCGGATAACCTTGCGTGAAGCAGTATGGAAAATCCGACAGATTTAAATAATAGCCGAATGAAACACCTTTTCCGGAAATAAAGGCAACACAATTATGGTAAATGGATGTTTAACGAAGCATCGGAATTGGGTGGTTTGGGAAGGTAAGTCTTGAAGAATGCAGTGCCTGTTCGGCGGAAGCAGGATAAGTCTACAGCATTTTGGTCGAGCAATTAATGATGCGCGCAAGCACTCAGTCTTTAGGGTGGAAGTGCGATTGAGGCAGCAGGTTCGTTTCGTCAAAGTGTCCCTGACCGGCAATAACGTTCCCCCGTGGCACCGTCAGGTTTCTTGCAGTGCCGAAGCCTTTCAAGAGGCCTCCTCTGAGATCCGGGTCTGGTTCCTCAAAGGAGCCACCGTCACCGAGAATGCAGCTGTCGACAATTATGTTGCCCAAAAGCTGGGTCCCGTCGCCGAGGGTCGTCTGGCCAAATATGCTTGGATTATTGAGAAACCGACCGCAATCGCCGATGCGGATCTCAGCTCCGGATCTGTTCGCCTTGGCGGTGAAACCGCCATCTCCGAATTGATTGCCGTTGCCAACCGTGACGTTTCCCTCCGATGCAGACATGCTGGTTCCTGAATGGAAGGTGTTGTTGTTGCCGAGTACGATCTGCATGCCCTGCGTGGCTTGCAGAGTGACACCAGGGTAGAAGATGTTGTTCTGGCCGACGGAAATTCCGCTCGATATCAGGGTTGAAAAGGGATCGATCAGCAGATTGTCCTTCAGCAGGTCGAGGGTTTCAGCAATCGTCAGAAAACCGCAGGCTCGACGCGCTGCGTCAATTTTTTCAATATTGGGGTTCATTCAAAGAGCTTCCTGGATGAGGCAGATTTTCTGTCACTTGCAATTGAAGGAATTTCGCGGAAGGACTGACGTGCTGGGTCGATTGAACGCAAGAAAGAAATCGAGCACTGCCTTCGATGCCGATCAGTCGCCGGCGACGAAATAATGAAGCGTTCCGTCGGGGCCAATGCCGACCCGATAGAATGTCCATGCGCCAAACTCCTGCATTTCTGCAAAGTCACCCGCCGTCACGATGCGAAACATCTCCACTTTCTGATCCGGGGTCAGGGCATCCAGCGGATAGCGCGCGAAATAAGGCCAGACATACATTTCCTGAGCTGTTCCGGCATCCACATGCAAAAAACCTGCTTCCAGCGTGTCGGCCAGAATGGCCAGAATTTCGAACCCTTCACCGTCGCCGGAACTGTCTTTCAAAAACTCGATCGGATCACCTATTTCACCGAAGGAAAGCGTTGGTGGCAACTCGTTGCTTTCCAGCACCATTCGGATCCGTTCAAGGTCCCCCGCGAGAGCTGCTTCCCTCAGTTGGGAATGCATGCGGGCTACGGGTTTCGGTAAGACGGACGTGTTGTAGAGCACCTGCGGCGGAGATGCGTCATCTGTATCGGATGCTGTTGCGTCGGACGAAGGCTCCCGGAGCGGGGTCTCGCTTGCCGGCACCTTCAATTCGTTTTCAGGAATCGGTGCGGATTGCGGCGTTTCTTCCGGAGAGATCGGGATCGTTTCGGTCTGGACCGATTTTGCCTGACCCGGTGCAGAAATTAGGCAAGCGAACAGGATTGCCGCCGAAATTGTCCGTCCCATGGCGAATTCCTTCTGGTTCTGCCCGACTGCCCCAGGGGCTTGCCCCTTGCGCCTTTCCTTAAACAATTCGTGCGATGCTGGAAACAGGGACGAGGGGAAAATCTCATTCTTGTCACAAAGTGACCGGCCCGCTATCGAGTATCGCATTGGGCAATAAACGATTCTGAGGGTCTACAGAGAAGGACCGGCTGTGACTTTTTTGGAATATGTGTTGATCGGCTATTTTGTCGGGATCCTCACAACAGCACCAGTCGGGCCGGTGAATGTCATGGCTATCCAGCATGCTGTCCGCGGCGGTTTTCGCCACGGCGTCTTTGTTGGACTTGGCGCGGTTCTGGCAGATACGATTTATGCAACGGCCGCAATTTTCGGCGTTTCCGCCATAACAACATTCATCCAGGACCAGTTCAGCCTTATCGAGATCGTCGGTGGCGCGTTGCTGATCATATTCGGCATAAAAATCTGGAACACCCATCCGCATCTGGAAAAGAACGGCAACGGCACCGAATACCGGTTTATCGGTGATGCAACTGCGGCCTTTTTCATGGCGATCACCAACCCAGGCGCAATTCTGGCTTTCATCGCTATTTTTGGTGCGCTTGGCGAGTTTCGCCCACCGCATGGAGATCACGCAGGTGCGCTGGTCATGATCGTAGGTGTGGCTGCCGGGGCAACGTCATGGTGGATCTTGATATCAGCAACGGTTTCGCATTTCAGATCGCGGATTGACGATCAGTGGCTGGACAGAGCAAACCACATTGCCGGTTTCATACTGGTTGCCTTCGGGGCGTTGATCTATCTGAAGCTGGCACTGGACAAGGTTTGACGGTTCCTGCGGACAGCCGGATATGGTTTGCAACAATTATTGAGGGAAGTGTACGGTCGGGACCGGTCAGATCGTGCGATCACCGGTCACAAGATATCATCAGGCAATGAATCACAAAGGCCGGACGAGCCGGCCTTTTTGTCATATGAGGCCGCGCGTATTACTGAAGAACGCGGTTCACCGTGTAATCACCCTGCAAAATGCGGTTTGGCAGGCCTTCGGCCAGCTTCGCAACAGCATCTTCACCATAGGCTGCCACCAGATCGGCTAGCGCGGTGAACATTGCAGCGTGTGCCACTGCATCAGCATCGACACCGTTGGCTATCGCCTCAGCCCATGCGTCTGAGATGAAGCCGAGAGCGGCACGTCTGATATCTTCGTCTTCGGCAAATTCAGCTTCCATTGCCGCTTCAGCGTAATCGTCGTTAATCATTCGTTCCCTTACCGGTCCTTCCCGAACACTTGGAAACAACCCCAACGTGTTCCTGCCCCGAATCTCATGACTTGATCCTAGCACGGTAAACCGCGCTGATAAGTAACCGTGAACGCAAACTTAACGGCCACCCACAAATTTGATTCAAAAGGTTAACCAACTCGTAACAATTTGAAGAATTTTGCCGAAACTAACGGCCATATCGGCTGGTAACGTCGCTGATAATGGTCTCACCTTCAGTGAGATACTGTCCCATAGCGATACGGGCAGCGTCAGTACACTCCCTGTAAGCAACTGAGAAACCACGATAACCTTGGTTAAATCGTTCAATGAAGCGACGTCGGCGGTTTTCATCGATGGTTTCAGCGTCCAGAAAATCTTCCATTTGGTCGCGCCAGCTGGGACTGTCGATTTCGTTGCATAACGGACGCAGGAAATGAAGGGCACCGAATATTTCAGAAAGGCGCATCAGCTGCTGTTCGTAAGGTGGCGCTTCAATGCCAACCTCCTGTGCGGATACAACCCGTCCCGGCCAGCCAAGAAAAATAGCGGCGAGTAACGTGGCCGGATAAACGACAGATTGCATGCACTTCAGTTTCATGAGCGGATCATGCGCATTCGCCGAGCGCGTCGCAAGCGCTATGGTGTCTTGATCCCAAGAATTGGAAGCTCTGGATGAAATGCATGAACCACAAAGGCGAAAGTGACATCGTGGACAAGAGGCCTTTCATCTCCTTCACCGGTCCTGATTGCTTCAACCGAGCCGATGATCCGTCCTTTCCGGGTTTCGCGTTTATCCAGTATTGACGCCTGTTCACCGGTCCAGCGCAGTTGGACATTGTCGGAGAGCGGAACAGAGTTTTCACGGCGAACATGCTCCAGGGTCACCGCAAAGGTTTGGTCGTCGTCCCGCACGACAACAACTCTTGCCATGGGGTTGATGTCCTCCGGCAGCTCGCCTTGAAAAAGCGGGTAGGGCGCCGTCCGGCTGTCATATCCCGCATATGGATTGGAACCGTAGTTGCGGCGGGGCGGATCCGGGCGGGCGAGCACGTCTGCATTGGGAGAGTTCTTCTTGAAGTCACCGAATGCGACAACTGTGGACGGGATCATTTTCAGATCACGCCCCGCATGGATTCCGACAATTCCCTTACCGGTGAATTGTTGCCACCAGCTCTCGCTTTGACGGTCATACATCACAAGATCGGAATTTCTCAGAAGACCTGTCGTGCCGAAATCGAGAATGTCTCCGTCAAGCCGGCGGTCGAACACGATGGAAGAATTGCACAAGGGGCAATAGGTGACAGAGACAGGAACTTGGCCGATGGTGTCGTTGACGATCTCGTGCCAGATCAGGATCTGCAAAGGGTAAGCCTTGACGACGCCATCCAGTTCCAGCCGGATCACAGGTTCACGGTCCTCCAGCCAGGACACGCTTTCGGCGGTTTCGAATCCAGGATCATCAATGGAGGGAATGCCGTCTTTCGGCGGGCCACCTGAAAAAATCGAATCCAGGCTGACCGTGGTCTTGGAGAAATCGGTTGTGAAGCCTCCGCGTTTCCATTGCTCAGGATCGGCGACCGCTGGAGGTGTGGGCACCAATACCACAAGAACAAAAATCGCGAGACAGTGAAACACTGTCGGTAAGGCTGAGTGTGATTTGCGCATGGCCTGCTTCCCATCCAGTCAGGAACCGAGGCATCGTCCTCCACATTCAGTTGGATTGGGAATCAAACTACTGCAAACCTGTGTGAACCGGTTTGCCTATGAACTATTTCGGCATGTGGCGGCGGATGCGTGCAGGCGTCCCGGGTGTCGTCAGCAGTTTGTCGAGCTCGTCCGGGTGAACCCACTCGATTTCTGCAGCATCGTCACCGGCCTGTGCCACACCCGAGGAGTGCGTCCCGGTGAAAACAGTCAGGATGAAATGTGTGACAACCTTGCCGTTTTCATCGCGCTGAATGGAATCGAAAATCTCGACCGGAGCACCGAGCGTAGCCGTTATGCCGGTTTCTTCGAAGAGTTCTCGCTCAGCGGCCTCGATCAGGGTCTCGCCAATTTCGATCACGCCGCCCGGCAAACTCCAATGATCCTTGAAAGGAGCTCTGCCGCGCTTGACCATCAGCGCGCGTCCGTCCTTATGGCACAGGACACTTACGCTGGCACGAGGGACTGTTGGATAAAATCGCGACATCAGCAGCCACCTGACAAAAGATGGAGTTCTAAGCGAACAGAGCGTCGATTTCCGCCTGTGCACCATCACCTTCATGCTGGGTTGCTTCCGGCTCAACATGGCCGTGAATTACGGCACCGGCAGCAGCAATCAGCGGCTTGATCTCATGCGTCGCCTTATCCGCAATTTCCGCGGCGATCATGGCCGGGTCGGTAGCGGCGCGCAACTGATCCTGTATCTGGCCAACAAGTGCGTTGATTTCGGCAACCTGGGTTTCCAGGTGTTCACGCAGGTGTGATGGTGCAGCGAAATAGGCGAGAATGGCGAGTTGCTTGTCCTTGAAAGTCGAGTTCTCAAAGTGCCCCTCGTAATCGAGCGGTCCCCACTCCAGAACGTCTTCTGCGCAGTCAGGCATGTCCGGAAGCATCTCGAGAAGCATCATTACTTCATTGAAATGATTCAGGTAATCGGTCGCAAGTCCGGTCTGGGCATTGATATTGGCCTGCTCCAGCCTTTCAGCTGCCAGATCTCCGGCACCCAGAACTGGATTCACACATTCCATATCGGCCCCCTGTTATTCGCTTGAGTGCTAAGCTACTTCTTTTTTGTTTCCAATTGCCTAACTTGGGGGCACTTGTTGCGTACCGCGTGTTGGCAGTCGAGATCCGAAACGGAGTTGAAGTAATGTGTGGTCGCCTTGCTCTCACAACACCACCCGATGCGGTTCGGGATTTCTTTGCCTATCTGGACCAACCTAATTTTCCACCTCGATACAACATTGCACCGACGCAACCGATTGCGACGGTTCGATACGAATATGGCAAGCGTCGTTTTCATCTTGTCCGTTGGGGGCTGATACCGTCCTGGGTCAAGGACCCAGCAAGCTTCACGCTATTGATCAACGCGCGGGCGGAGACGGCAGCCGAAAAGCCGTCATTTCGTGCAGCCATGCGCCATCACCGTTGCCTGATACCGGCATCCGGATTTTACGAATGGCGTCGAACCTCCGAAGGAAAGCAACCATTCTGGATACGCCCGGCCGACGGGAACATCATGGCCTTTGGCGGTCTGTGGGACACCTGGTCGGATCCCGATGGTGGCGATATGGATAGCGGGGCTATTCTCACGATCCAGTCGAACCGCATGATGTCTGAAATCCATCACCGGATGCCGGTGATCTTGAAGCCGGATTCGTTTGAAGCATGGCTGGACACTGCCAATGTGGATACGCGTGAAGCCAAGAAGATGCTTCAACCGGTTGAAGATGACTTTCTCGTGGCATCCCCGATTTCCAGCAGGGTGAACAAGGTCGTCAATGATGATGAGGATGTTCAAAGGTCAATCAGCGTGGATGAAATGACAATATCGCCGCGACCGGGTGTCAAACGCGAGGCCGCTGAGCCAAAGACCAAAGATGACAGTCAACTCGATCTGTTCTGACCTGTTGGCCGGCCCGGCGTCTTTCAGATTTACCGTGCATTTGCGGCAGCATCGCTGTAGGGGGAGGGATCTCGGCCAGGATTATGACATGAGCGAACACGATAACCACTCACCCGATGTTGAAGATACGCCAGAAAACGAAGCTTTGGCGGAAGCTTATAACCGTGGACTTGAGCTGCAGAAAGCCGGAGATTTTAAAGGCGCCGAGCAGGCTTTTCGTGAAGCGTTGGTTCTGGATCCATTGGACTCGGGCGGTGTCAGCATTCGTCTGGCGGCCATCGGTGCTGAAAACGCCCCTGAAAAAATGCCGGATGCTTACGTCTCCACCTTGTTCGACCAGCACGCCGATGTCTTTGATGAAATTCTGGTCGATGAACTTGGCTATTGCGTCCCGCTTTTGTTGAGGGACATGATCCAGCGCCTAGAAATCGGGCCATTTTTTCGTGTGCTCGATCTCGGGTGTGGTACCGGGCTCACCGGTATGGCACTGGCGGATTGCACCACACATCGAACCGGTGTCGACTTGTCCGAGCGTATTGTGGAACTTGCCTATGACCGGGAAGTCTATGAGGACCTTTATGTCGGCGAAGCGGTGGAGTTCCTACAGGATTTTGAGGAAGAGGACGGTTCGCGCCCCAATTGGGATCTGATTGCAGCCACCGATGTCTTTCCGTATCTCGGAGCGGTCGAGCCTTTTCTGGCGGGTGCAGTCGGTCGTCTCAACGCAAGAGGTTATCTGGCTTTTTCAACTGAAACACTCGGCAAGTCTGTTTTTCAGGGCAAAGACTACATGGTCGGCCCGAACAATCGTTTCGCCCAAGCAGAATCGTATATTCGTTCGGCATTGGATGCCGCCGGATTTGATATTCTGACGATGGACCCGATAACGGTCAGGCTGGAAGCTGGAGACCCGGTTCCTGGTCATCTTGTGATGGCTCAGTTGCGCTGAAAACGGCGATCTGCTGCTGCGCAACAGCGTTCAATCGGGCAAGGTCCACATTTTGCACTTTTCCTCACAACTCATCACCGTTTTCAGCGCAATCGCGGCCTATAGAACGCGGCGCATTTGAGTCTTGAGGGCGTCGGAAGGCTCGCCGTACATCAATACGGGCTTCGCATCCCTCCTGCTCGCAACTCAAATGCAACACGCGCCGCGCCCGAAACCAATTCGTCCACACGGCCTAGCATACATTCCTTTTATTGCGCTCACTGCTCCGGTCTAGGGAGCTTCAAGTTCAGATGCGGTTCTCCGTCTGAAGTCTTGCTGACAGAAACGCCGTCACGACGAATGACCGAGGTCACCCGACTGCGATGCGCGGAAAAGCTGTCGAAACTCACCACATCGACCGGTTGGTCGAATTGCAATGTCACGCGGAAATGGCCGCTTTGTGCAAGCTTGGAAAGACCTCTGACTTCGCCGGAAAATGGCTGCCGCATGTAGGTCCCGGTAACCCTGTCACCGATTGCGAAGGGCTGCCTTGTTTCGGAAACGGCTGCAGCACAGACTGTGTTCCAGTCGCGGTATCCGTATTGCGCCGACAGAAGTTCAAGCGCCTGACTATGGGAAACGGTCTGTCCGTTGCTTGCCAGCGCGGTCCGCAATCGTCGGGCCTGCGCCTTGAGGTCGGAAACGCTTGGTAGCGTCATGGATTTACCTTTCAAGAAAGGCAGGCGATTATGAATGGGGTCCGCATTGCCATCTGCCTGCACTTGCTTGTGAAGGTAGATCAGAATCGCAAGAAATATCTTGCGTACGGGAATTCACCTTGGCTCATGCCTGCGGACGGCCGGCTCCCGCGAACCGGAATCAGAAATAGGTGGATGGGATCTTCTTGTCAACGCACACGAATAAGCGGCTGGCGCCGGCCAGATGCAACAGTTTTGGTCGAAAGTGCTTCAGGAATGAACCAGCCGCTTGAGCAGATCGATTTCCTGGGCAAGGTCCGCGTCCCGTGTCAGCAGGGCTTCGATCTTGCGAATGGCATGCAGAACAGTTGTGTGGTCCCGGTTGCCAAAGCGACGGCCGATCTCCGGCAGCGACCGACCGGTCACCGCCTTTGCGATATACATTGCTATCTGGCGCGGCCGGACAAGCGTGCGCGCCCGGCAGGACGACAAGAGGTCCGCCTTGGATACGCTGAAGTGCTTGCACACGATCTGCTGAATCTCTTCAACCTTGACGGCGCGCGGCTCTTCATTCTGCACCAGGTCGCGCAGAGTCTTCTTTGCAAATTCCGGTGTGACGGGTTGTCTGGTCAGCTGATTGTGGGCGAACAGGCGGTTAAGAGCGCCTTCAAGATCCCGGATAGAGGACGTGACATGGCGAGCGATATAGTCGGCGACGTCGTTAGGTACGTCAAAGTCGGCATATCGTTGGCGCGCCCGCAAAACGGCCTGCTTCAGGATTTCGTGCCGGAGCGCAAAATCAGCCTTTTGAATGGAGACGACCTGTGAACTCCGCAGGCGCTGCTGTATCTGCTGAGGCAGCGTCGTGAGGTCTTCAGGTGGACGATCCGCGGCGATGATCACTTGAGAAGGACACTCCATCACCATATCCAGCGTTTTGCAGAATTCTTCGTGACCTTGTTTGCCGTGGAGAAACTGAAGGTCGTCAATCAGTAGCAAGTCGATTGACTTCAGCGACTGGTGCAACAGGGGAAAAGCTGCTGTGCGCAACGCCGGCACCAAGTGATACATGAAGAACTCGGCCGACATGTAGGCAGCGCGCCGTCCGGACCTGCGGGCTTCGGATGCGGCGGCCTGAAGCAGATGAGTTTTCCCGATGCCGGCCGACGCGTGGACGTACAGCGATTCCAACCGGTGTTCATGACCTGTCGCAAATTGACGAACAACACGGAAAGCATGGTTGTTCGAGTTGCCGTCACAAAAGGTGTCGAATGTCATTTTGGAGCTCAACGCCGCACCGTTGAGAAAATCCACGGCTGCCTCGTCGCTGATGTCGGCAAGGCACGGAATGTCCACTGCTGTGGGCGAGAGTCCGAAATGGATCGACCTGTTGACTGCCTGCTTGCGGCCGCGTATGCGGCGTGGCGTGATAGGTTGCGGTGGTTGCGTCGGCTGTGGCATCCGCGGGCGCAGGACGCTGCGAACCGTAACCTCAATACGGTCGATGTCCTTCTGCTCACGTTTCCAAAGACCGATGAGTTGTTCGGTATAATTGCGTTGGATCCAGTTTTTCAGGAACACGGTAGGCACTGATAGGCGGACCGCACCACCGGCTGTCTCTTCGTGCTCAACCCTTCCGAACCAGTTGGAGAAAGCATCTTCCCCCAACTCCTTGCATAACTCTTCTTTTACACGCTCCCATTGATCCGAACTGGTCAGGTTCTGAATCTCCATCATGGCCTCCATTTGAGAGAATGCGCGATCAGCGCGTTCCCTCCTGTGCACTATCATTCAGCTGCGACTTGCCGCCTGTGTCGCTGCCTGCTTTGCCGGTTCGAAGTTTTCCGCAAGACCTCCTGACCGGATGGCTTATTAACGCCTGTGCAACAAGATTAACCTTTTGCTAACCATGTTTTCAAATGGCTTGTTTTTATAAGCCGATAGACGAACGACGTTTCGTTGCTTGTAATCAACGGAATTTGCCTGGGTATCATTGCGCTGAATGGTACCGGTGGCGCACTGTCGGCGAGAACTCGAAAAACTCGCGAAAGAGTTGTCTTTCCTTGGTTTTTTGCGGTTTTAAAACGGCAAAAAGCTTCGAAAAAAGCACTGATTGGAATTTGGTTTCAATACATGTTCGGGCGCGCAAAAAAACAGCCGCCTGGTTGATTTGGCGGCTGCTTTTCAATGTGCAAATCTGAAGCCCGTGTCAGAGAATGCGCCCGGGATTAAGCAGATCCTTGGGATCAAAGGCAGTTTTGATTCGCTGCATAAGGTCCAGTTCGATCCTGGATTTGACATCCTTGAGCAGCTCACGCTTGAGACGGCCGATGCCGTGTTCGGCTGAAATACTGCCGCCGAAATCATGAACGATACCGTGAACGATTGCGTTCATTTCATCCCATTTGGCGAGATAGTCTTCCTTGTCTGCACCGACCGGCTGGCTGACGTTGAAGTGAATGTTGCCGTCACCGATATGGCCGAAGGGCACCGGCCGG